>PWIZ01000189.1 GCA_003560175.1 Halomonas sp.
CTGAAAGCGTCCGAGCTGGTGGTGCACGGCATCCGCCTGGGCTTCGACGCTGAGCCGGGTGATGGACTCCGTGGCGCTTCGGGAGGCCTGATAGAAGGGCAGGGTGGTAGCCAGCCCGGCCAGCAGGGCCGTGGCCAGGATGCCCAGCGCGGTAAGCGTGCGAATCCGCAAGTGCATGCGGTGGATGTAGCGTGTGGCGTTCATCGAGTCGTCGGGGGGCATTGGCGTCGCTGGCGGAGTAAGCGGCGTCGGGGGCTTCAAGAAGATGCCCCGCCGGGCGGCGGGGCGGGCGGTCACAGTGCCGCGATCAGGCCGACAGCGACTGGGCGCGCACGTGTCGGGGTTCGAAGGTTCGACCGCGCAGCTGCTGGTGACGCGGGTCGTTCTCGATCAGCACCTCGAGGACCTCGCGGGCGCGGTCGCGCATTTCCAGGCCCAGGTAGCCCTCGACCATGACCGCCAAGGCATCGCGGGACGCCTCGCTCTCGGGATAGTTCTCGATCACCCAGCGACCACGCTCTACGGCGGCCAGGTAGGCCCCCCGGCGCAGGTAGTAGTCGGCCACGTGGAGTTCGTGGCGGGACATCAGGTTGCGCAGGTAGATAATGCGCTGCCGGGCGTCCGGGGCGTACTCGCTGTTGGGGTAGAGCCGCACCAGTTCGCTGAAGTCGGTATAGGCGTCGCGGGAGGCGCCCAGGTCACGCTTGGAGATATCGATCAGCTTCAGGCGCTCGAGGCTGAAACGCCCCGCCTGCCAGGAGGCCAGGCCGCGCATGTAGAGGGCATAGTCTGCCTGGGGGTGGCTCGGGTGCAGGCGGATGAAGCGGCTGGCCGCAGCCCGGGCGGCCTCCCAGTCACCGCTCTCATGGTAGGCGTAGATCAGCTCCAGCTGCGCCTGTTCGGCATGGTTGCCGAAGGGGTAGCGGGTGTCCAGGGCCTCGAGCCGGGTGATGGCCGCAGTGAAGTTGCGCCGCTCCAGGGAGCTGCGCGCCTCTTCGTAGAGTTCGCGTTCGGCGACGCCGGCGAACTCATCCTCTTCTTCGTCGGTGGAACCGCTGCTGGCGCAGCCCAACAGCAGGCTGGAGGCCAGCACCAGAGCCGCAAGACGGGCGGTAGGGCGGAAAACGCGCATCGTGATCCTCGTGGCAAACAACTCGGACGGGCCGTGATAGAATCGACCCAAACGCGCTCACTATAAAGCACTGCGCGTCAAAACGCAGTCATCGTGCGGCACCTCCTTCTCTTCACTCTGCTGACTGGCAGCCACTAGACCATGCCCCAGACTCTGGAAGCCCAGCAACGCATTCCCGATGCCATGGCCGGCCTGCGCCTCGACCAGGCCGCCACAGAGCTGTTTGCCGACTACTCCCGTGAGCGCTTGAAGGCCTGGATCAAGGCCGGCGACCTTACCCTGGATGGAAGCCCCGCCAGGCCCCGAGACAAGGTCTACGGCGGTGAGTGGTTGCGCCTCGCCACCGAGATCGAGGAGGACACCCGCTTCGCACCCGAGGATATCCCCCTGGAGGTGGTGTTCGAAGACGACGAGGTGTTAGTGATCAACAAGCCGGCCGGCTTGGTGGTCCATCCTGCGGCGGGCAATCCGGACGGCACCCTGCTCAATGCCCTGCTGCACCACTCCCCTCGGCTTGCGGGCGTGCCCCGGGCCGGCATCGTGCACCGTCTGGACAAGGACACTACGGGCCTGATGGTGGTGGCCAAGACCTTGACCGCCCAGGCCGCACTGGTGGCTCAGCTGCAGGCGCGCACGGTCTCCCGCGAGTACGACGCGGTCTGCGTGGGGGGGATGACATCGGGTGGCAAGGTGGACGCGCCCATCGGCCGCCACCCTAAGGATCGCAAGCGCCAGGCGGTGACCGCCTCGGGCAAGCCGGCGGTGACCCACTTCCGGGTGGTGGAGCGCTTCCGCGCCCATACCCATGTGCGCTGTCGACTGGAGACCGGGCGCACCCATCAGATCCGCGTGCACCTGGCGCACCTTCGTTATCCGCTGGTGGGTGACCCGGTCTACGGTGGCCGATTGAAGCTGCCGCCCGGCGCCTCTGAGCCCCTCAAGGAGATCCTGCGCGAGTTCCCCCGCCAGACGCTGCACGCCCGCAAGCTAGCCTTTGTGCACCCCGGGAGTGGCGAGAAGGCGACCTTTCGCTCGCGGCTGCCAGATGACATCCTGATGCTGCTGGACTACCTCCGCCACGACCATGAGACAATGCGCTGACCCGTCTTCGCCGAGGACCTGCCGATGAGCGATGCCCCAGACCTGCGGCCTTCCCTGATTCTGCCGGACTGGCCGGTGCCCACCTCCGTGGGTGCCTTCGTCACAACCCGTGAGACCGGTCCCAGTCAGGGTGACTACGCCTGCTTCAATCCGGCGGACCACGTGGGGGACAATACGGATCACGTGGCGCTCTGCCGTCGGCTGCTGCAGAAGCAGGTCGATGAGGAGCGCCCCCTGCTGTGGCTCAATCAGGTCCACGGTGCGCGGGTGCAGCAGCGCTTCGATCCGACGTCGCCCGAGGCCGATGTCGCGGTGGCCTTCAATCGTGACTATGCCTGCGTGGTGCTCACTGCGGACTGCCTGCCGGTGTTCTTCAGTGACTATCGCGGCACTCGGGTGGCGGTGGCCCACGCCGGCTGGCGAGGGCTGGCGGGCGGCGTGCTGGAGGCCTCGGTGGCTGCCCTGGGCGTGCCACCGGAAGAGCAGCTGGCCTGGCTGGGACCGGCGATCTCCAACGCTCAGTTCGAGGTGGGGCCAGAGGTCTATCATGCCTTCGTCGGTGTGCACCCCGAGGCCACCGAGGCCTTCGACCCCAGCCCCTACCGCCTCGACCACTATATGGCCGATCTCTACCGGCTGGCGCGCCTGCGCCTCGAGCGCCTAGGCGTGTCGCACATCAGCGGCGGCCACTTCTGCACCGCCTGCGAGCCGCGCTTCTACTCCCACCGCCGCGACGACGGAGTCACCGGCCGCATGGCCAGCGTGATCTGGTTGCGTTAGGCGCCCGCTCTTGTCCCATTGACCCCCGTCAACTCTTCATGTCCCTCTGCTGGCGGGCGACTTGAAACTGGCTCAGCCTGACTCCATTGATACTGTCAAGACGAATTGACAGGGCCATGCGGCGCGTCCAAGCGCGCCGCCACCCCGATGGAGGAAGGATTCATGCGTTTCGACAAGTTTACCGCCAAGCTGCAGAACGCCGTGGCCGACGCCCAATCCCTGGCCGTGGGCCGTGGCCACAACCAGCTGGAGCCCGGCCACCTGCTGCTGGCGCTGCTTGATGCCCGCGATACCGGCGTCAAGGCGTTGGTGCAGAAAGCCGACGGCGATGCTGCCCGGCTGCGCGATGGCCTGGTGGGCCACCTCGATGATCTGCCCAAGGTCGCCAACTTCGATGGGGAGGTGCAGCCCTCTCGAGACCTGATCAAGCTGTTCAACCTCACCGACCGCGAGGCTCAAAAGCGCGGCGATCAGTACATCGCCAGCGAGCTGGTGTTGCTAGCCGCGCTGGAGATGGGCCACGCGGTGACCAAGCTACTGACGCAGGCCGGGGTGACCCGCAAGTCGCTGGGGACCGCCGTTGACAGCGTGCGCGGCGGCGAGAAGGTCGACGACCCCAACGCCGAGGACCAGCGCGAGGCGCTGGAGAAGTACACCCTCGACCTCAACGAGCGCGCCGCCAGCGGCAAGATCGACCCGGTGATCGGCCGCGATGACGAGATCCGTCGTACCATCCAGGTGCTGCAGCGGCGCACCAAGAACAACCCGGTGCTGATCGGCGAGCCCGGCGTGGGCAAGACCGCCATCGTCGAGGGGCTGGCCCAGCGCATCGTCGACGGCGAGGTGCCCGAGGGGCTCAAGGACAAGCGCGTGCTCTCGCTGGACATGGGGGCGCTGCTGGCCGGAGCCAAGTTCCGCGGCGAGTTCGAGGAGCGCCTCAAGTCGGTGCTCAAGGAGCTGTCCCAGGAAGAGGGCCGGGTGATCCTGTTCATCGACGAGCTGCACACCATGGTCGGCGCCGGCAAGGCCGAAGGCGCCATGGATGCCGGCAACATGCTCAAGCCGGCGCTGGCCCGGGGCGAGCTGCACTGCGTGGGTGCTACCACCCTGGACGAGTACCGCAAGTACATCGAGAAAGATGCCGCCCTGGAGCGCCGTTTCCAGAAGGTGCTGGTGGAGGAGCCTAGCGAGGAGGACACCGTGGCGATCCTGCGCGGCCTCAAGGAGCGTTACGAGGTGCACCACGGCGTCGATATCACCGACGGCGCCATCATCGCTGCGGCCAAGCTCTCGACCCGCTATATCACCGACCGCCAGCTGCCCGACAAGGCCATCGACCTGATCGATGAGGCCTCCTCCCGGATTCGCATGGAGCTTGACTCCAAGCCTGAGGAGATGGACCGCCTCGACCGCCGGTTGATACAGCTAAAAATGGAGCGTGAGCACCTCAAGAAGGAGACCGACGAGGCGTCGAAGAAGCGGCTGGAGCATCTCGAGGAGCAGATCGAGGAGCTGGCCCGCGAATACGCGGATCTCGACGAGATCTGGAAGGCCGAGAAGGCCAGTATTCAGGGGGCCGCTCAGTTCAAGGACGAGCTTGAACGCACCCGGGTGGAGCTGGAGCAGGCGCGCCGCCAAGGCGACCTGGCGCGGATGTCCGAGATTCAGTATGGGGTCATCCCCGGGCTCGAGAAGAAGATCGCCGAGGCCGGGGAGGGCGAGGCCGACACCTCCAAGCACCAGCTGCTGCGCTCCAACGTCACCGAGGAGGAGATCGCCGAGGTGGTATCGCGCTGGACCGGCATCCCGGTCGCCAAGATGCTCGAGGGCGAGCGTGACAAGTTGCTGCGCATGGAGGAAGCCCTGCACGAGCGGGTGATCGGTCAGCACGAGGCAGTGACCGCCGTCGCCAACGCCGTACGCCGCTCCCGCGCCGGCCTCTCGGACCCTAACCGGCCAAACGGTTCCTTCCTGTTCCTTGGTCCCACCGGGGTGGGTAAGACGGAGCTTTGCAAGTCGCTGGCCAACTTCCTCTTCGATACCGAGGAAGCCATGGTGCGCATCGATATGTCGGAGTTCATGGAGAAACACTCCGTGGCGCGGCTGATCGGCGCGCCCCCTGGCTATGTGGGCTACGAGGAGGGTGGCTATCTGACCGAGGCGGTGCGCCGCAAACCCTACTCGGTACTGCTGCTCGACGAGGTAGAGAAGGCCCATCCGGACGTCTTCAATATCCTGTTGCAGGTGCTCGAGGACGGCCGTCTGACCGATGGCCAGGGCCGCACGGTGGACTTCCGAAATACCGTGATCGTGATGACCTCCAACCTGGGCTCGGACATCATCCAGCGCCTGGGGGGCGACGACGCCGATTATGAGCAGATGAAGGAAATGGTGATGGAGGTGGTGGGTACCCACTTCCGGCCTGAGCTGATCAACCGTATCGACGAGGTGGTGGTGTTCCACGCCCTGGGGCAGGAGCAGATCCAGGCCATCGCCGCCATTCAGCTCGAGCGTCTACGCGCCCGTCTGGCCGAACACGGCCTCGGTCTCGAGGTCAGCGACGCGGCCGTGGCCCAGCTCGCCGTGGTGGGTTTCGACCCGATCTACGGCGCGCGTCCACTGAAGCGCGCGATCCAGAGCCGCCTCGAGAACCCGTTGGCCCAGGACCTGCTGGCCGGCAAGTTCCTGCCGGGGGACGTCATCCACGTGGAGGCCGAGGGCAGTCAGCTGGTGTTCCAGAGCTGAGGCGAACAAAGCGTTACGCAGTTGCCGGGGTGCGTGTCCGGCGACGGTCTACACTGATTTCAGGTTGCGTCCTGTAACCCCCCTTGCCCGCCCGGTGTCCCGCCCGGCGGGCTCTTTTGTTGCCGCGACTTGCCTGCTGCTGACAGACTCATGGTTTCTCCACGGTTGACACCGTTGCGCCGCTAATGGAATCTTGTCGATTCCTGATTTGCGGGCGCGGAACTCTGCGGGCAACCCCCCACTCCCGCGCGAAGGGTAGGCCTCATGGCCTCTACCCGCCGAAGGACTTCCGAGTCCGGGCCAACCGCCCGGGTCGGCCAACGCCCCGACGTGGCGATCTGCCGCGATAGGGAACGGTTGATTCTTTGTCGTATGGATCAACGGTCCCGAATGAGAGTGCAGGCCCCAACAGGGCCCTTACTGCCAGGGTTTGGCATCAGGTGCCGGCGTGTCCGGCAGCGGCATACCGCCGCACTCGACCCCGTGTTTCGCA
>PWIZ01000222.1 GCA_003560175.1 Halomonas sp.
GCCCCACCGGCAGGGCACCACCGATGTCGCCGCGCCCCGCGTGGGGTGGCGCCGATACCACCCCATCAGTGCAGGGTGACCGAGAAATGCAACAAGGCATAATGGAGTTGATGTGGCGCTCTTCCCACGTCAGTGGCGGCAATGCCCACTATGTGGAAGCGCTCTACGAGCAGTACCTCGACGATCCCGCCGCTGTCCCGGCCGAGTGGCGCAACTACTTCGATCAGTTGCCGGCCCCTGAAGGCAGCTCTCCGCAAGACGTCCCGCTTTCCCCGATCCGTGATCAGTTCTACCAGTTGGGCCGCACCCGCCGCACCGCTCTGGCGCCCAATGCCGCCGGCGGTGAAGAGAACAAGAAGCAGGTCAAAGTTCTCCAGCTAATCAACGCCTACCGCTTCCGCGGTCATCAGAAGGCCAATATCGATCCGCTCGGTCTGCGCAGCCCGACGCCGGTTCCCGATCTTGATCTCTCCTTCCATCAGCTCTCAAAGAGTGACATGGATACCGAGTTCCAGACCGGCTCCTTCTTCCTGGGGCTGGATCGCGCGCCACTCAAGGAGATCGTCGAGGCGCTGGAGCAGACCTACTGTCGCTCCATCGGCTGCGAGATCATGCATATCGTCGACACCGAAGAGAAGCGCTGGCTGCAGCAGCGCTTCGAATCGGTGCGCAGTGCACCGAAGTTCGGCAACGAGGTGCGCCAGCATGTGCTCGAGCGGCTGACCGCTGCCGAAGGCTTGGAGAACTATCTGGCCTCCAAGTATCCGGGCACCAAGCGCTTCGGCCTCGAGGGGGGTGAGGTCTTCATCCCCATGATGGACGAGTTGATTCAGCGCGGTGGCGGCTATGGCATCAAGGAGATGGTGATCGGCATGGCCCACCGGGGTCGCCTCAACCTGCTGGTCAACATCCTCGGCAAGAACCCCGGCGAGCTGATCGACGAGTTCGATGGCAAGAAGGTCATCGAGCGTGGCTCCGGCGACGTCAAGTACCACCAGGGCTTCAGCTCCAACGTCATGAGCCCGGGCGGGGAAGTGCACCTGGCGCTGGCCTTCAACCCCTCCCACCTTGAGATCGTCTCCCCGGTGGTCGAGGGCTCGGTGCGCGCCCGCCAAGATCGTCGCGACGACGGCGATGGCAGCAAGGTGCTGCCGATCAATGTGCATGGCGACGCCGCCTTCGCCGGCCAGGGTGTGGTCATGGAGACGTTCCAGATGTCCCAGACCCGCGCCTACAAGACCGGCGGCACGATCCACATCGTGATCAACAATCAGGTCGGCTTCACCACCTCCAACCCCCTGGATACTCGCTCCACCGAGTACTGCACCGACATCGCCAAGATGGTTCAGGCGCCGATCTTCCACGTCAACGGCGACGACCCTGACGCGGTATTGCACGCCACCCAGGTGGCACTCGATTTCCGCCAGCAGTTCAAGAAGGACGTGGTGATCGATCTGGTCTGCTACCGTCGCCGCGGCCATAACGAGGCCGACGAGCCCAGTGGCACCCAACCATTGATGTACCAGAAGATCCGCGAGCAGAAGACCGCGCGCGAGCTCTATGCGACGCGGCTGGTCGAGCAGGGTGTGCTCTCTGAGGAGGACGCCAAGGCGATGATCGAGACCTATCGCGAGGACCTGCTGGCCGGCAACCACGTGGCCAACGCCCTGGTGCAGGAGCCCAATGCTTCGCTGTTCGTCGACTGGAAGCCCTACCTGGGCCATGAGTGGACCGGCCATGCCGACACCGCTGTCGAGATGAAGCGTCTCCAGCGTCTGGCCGCCAGAATGTGCGAGGTCCCGGACGGCGTCGAAGTGCAGCGCCAGGTTGCCAAGATCTACGAGGATCGCCGCAAGATGCAGGCTGGCGGCATGGCGCTTAACTGGGGCTTCGCCGAGACCCTGGCCTACGCCACTCTGCTCGACGATGGGCACCCGGTCCGCATCACCGGTCAGGACGTGGGTCGCGGTACCTTCTCTCACCGCCATGCGGTGGTGCACAACCAGAAGGACGGCTCCAGCTACGTGCCGCTGCAGCATATGGCCGATGGCCAGCCCTGCTTCACCATCCACGACTCCTATCTCTCAGAGGAGGCGGTGCTGGCCTTCGAGTATGGCTATGCCACCACGGCGCCCAACCACCTGGTGATCTGGGAAGCCCAGTTTGGCGATTTCTTCAACGGGGCTCAGGTGGTGGTGGATCAGTTCATCTCCTCCGGTGAGACCAAGTGGGGGCGGCTGTGCGGCTTGACCATGCTGTTGCCCCACGGTTACGAGGGCCAGGGCCCCGAGCACTCCTCGGCGCGACTGGAGCGTTTCCTGCAGATGTGTGCCGAGCACAACATGCAGGTCTGCGTGCCGACCACGCCGGCGCAGATCTTCCACCTGCTGCGTCGCCAGGTGGTCCGCAAGGTAAGAAAGCCTCTGGTGGTGATGTCGCCCAAGAGTCTGCTGCGTCACAAGGAGGCCACCTCCAGTCTCGACGAGCTGGCCACCGGCCGCTTCCAGATGGTGCTGCCCGATCAGGGCGAGCGCGACCCCAAGAAGGTCGAGCGCATCATCCTGTGCGCCGGCAAGGTCTACTACGACCTGGCCAACTGGCGTGACGAGAACGACCGCCAGGACGTTGCCATCGTGCGCATCGAGCAGCTCTACCCCTTCCCCAAGGAGGAGCTCCTCGAGGCGCTCAAGGCCTACGTCAACGTCAATGACGTGGCGTGGTGTCAGGAAGAGCCTCTCAACCAGGGCGCCTGGTATTCGAGCCAGCATCATCTGCGGGCCGTGGCCGATATGCTCAAGAGCAACCTGGGCGGAGAGCTCAAGTTCGCCGGGCGTCCGGCCTCTGCAGCACCCGCCGCGGGCTACATGTCCGTCCACATCGAACAGCAGCGCCAGCTGGTGGAAGACGCCTTTAATCTGTAAGGCACGCCACCGGGACGAGATAGAACAGACAAGGGAAACGACATGGCTACCGAGATCAAGGCCCCAACCTTTCCGGAATCCGTTGCAGAGGGCAGCGTTGCCACCTGGCACAAGAAGGCCGGTGACAGCGTCGAGCGCGACGAACTGATCGTCGAGATCGAGACCGACAAGGTGGTGCTCGAGGTGCTGGCGCCGGAAGCCGGCACCCTCACCGAGGTGCTCGCCGAGGAGGGCGACATCGTGGAATCCGAACAGGTGCTGGGCCGCATCGGTGAAGGAAAGGCCAAGAAGTCCGACGCCAAGGCCGAGAAAAAGGATGACGCCAAGGCTGAAAAGCCTGCTTCGGGCGGCGGCAAACAGCACGAGGTGAAGGCGCCGACCTTCCCCGAGTCGATCCAGGAAGGCACCGTGGCCAGCTGGAACAAGCAGGTTGGCGAAGCCGTCACGCGCGATGAAGTGCTGGCCGAGATCGAGACCGACAAGGTGGTGCTGGAAGTCGTGGCACCGGTCGACGGTTTCATCTCCGAAATCAGGGCCGAGGAGGGCAGCCAGGTCGAGTCAGAGGCGGTGCTGGCGATCTTCACCGAGGGCGCCGGCGGAAGCGCCGACACCGCCGCCGACGAGCCCCCGGCGGCCTCCGCCGACGACGGCGCCAGCGACGAGAAGGTGGGCGACAAGATTCTTGCCCCGGCGGCCCGCAAGCTGGTGGCTGAGCACGACCTCGACGTCAACGCCCTCAAGGGCACCGGCAAGGGAGGTCGCATCCTCAAGGAGGATGTGCTGAAAGCCGTCAAGGATGGCAGCGCCAAGAAAGCCTCCAAGCCGGCTGCATCCGCCGCCAAGGCCGCGGCGGCGGCCCCGGCCGTCGAGGGCGAGCGTCCCGAGAAGCGCGTGCCGATGAGCCGCCTGCGCCAGACCATCGCCAAGCGTCTGGTCCAGGCCCAGCAGACCGCCGCTATGCTGACCACCTACAACGAGGTGGACATGAGCGCGGTGATGGACCTGCGCGCCCAGTACAAGGATGCCTTCGTCAAGACTCACGACGTCAAGCTCGGCTTCATGGGCTTCTTCGTCAAGGCGGCCTCCGAGGCGCTCAAGCGCTTCCCGGACGTCAACGCCTCCATTGATGGTACCGACATCGTCTACCACGGCTATCAGGACATCGGCGTAGCGGTCTCCACCGACCGCGGCCTGGTAGTCCCGGTGCTGCGTGATACCGACAGCATGAAGATCGCCGACGTCGAGAAGGGCATCGTCGACTTCGGCAAGCGGGCGCGCGACGGCAAGCTGGGCATCGACGAGATGCAGGGTGGCACCTTCACCATCACCAACGGCGGCACCTTCGGCTCGCTGATGTCGACGCCGATCATCAATCCGCCGCAGACCGCTATCCTGGGCATGCACAAGATCCAGGATCGTCCCATGGCGGTGAACGGCAAGGTCGAGATTCGCCCGATGATGTACCTGGCGGTCTCCTACGACCACCGCATGATCGACGGCAAGGATGCGGTCCGGTTCCTGGTGACCATCAAGGAGCTGCTCGAGGATCCGTCACGCCTGCTGCTGGATATCTGAACGGCACGTGCCGCCGGATGATGCCGGCGGCACCCCAACCCAAGACACTCAAAGGGAGCCAATATGGCTGACAAGTTTGATGTGATCGTGATCGGTGCGGGCCCCGGCGGCTACGTGGCCGCCATCCGTGCCGCCCAGATGGGCCTCAAGTCTGCCGTCGTCGAAAAGTGGATCAGTGAGGATGGCAAGCCGGTGTTCGGTGGGACCTGCCTCAACGTGGGCTGCATTCCCTCCAAGGCGCTGCTCGAGGCCTCCCACAAGTTCGTCGAGGCAAAAGATGACTTCGACGACATGGGGATCCAGGCCGGCGATCTCCAGATGGATGTCAAGAAGATGATCGCCCGCAAGGACAAGATCGTCGCCAATCTGACCGGCGGCGTGGCGGGACTGCTCAAGGGCAACGGCGTGACCTCCATTCAGGGTACTGGCAAGGTGGCCGGCGCCAATCAGGTCGAGGTCACCGACAAGGACGGCAAGGCGACCTCCTACGAGACCGACAACATCATCATCGCCACGGGTTCCGTGCCGGTGGAGATCCCGCCCACCCCGCTGACCGAGGGCTTGATCGTCGACTCCACCGGCGCCCTGGAATTCCAGGAGACGCCCAAGCGGCTCGGCGTGATCGGGGCCGGCATCATCGGCCTGGAGCTGGGCAGCGTGTGGTGCCGCCTGGGCGCCGAGGTCACCGTGCTCGAGGCCATGGACAGCTTCCTGCCGATGGTGGATACCGCCATCGCCAAGGAGACCCAGAAGCTGCTCAAGAAGCAAGGCCTGGACATCAGGCTGGGCGCTCGCGTTACCGGCTCCGAGGTCAAGGGCAAAGAAGTGGTCGTCAAGTACACCGACGGTGACGGTGAACAGGAGATGACCTTCGACAAGCTGATTGTCAGTGTCGGTCGCAAACCCTACACCAAGGGCGTGGTGGCCGACGGCCTGGGCATCGAGCAGGATGAGCGTGGCTTCATTCATGTCGATGACAAGTGCCGCACCGGCGTGCCGAGCGTTTTCGCCATCGGGGACTGCGTGCGCGGCCCGATGCTGGCCCACAAGGCCTCCGAAGAGGGCGTGATGGTCGCCGATATCATCGCCGGCCATAAGGCCGAGATGAACTACGATGCCATCCCCAACGTCATCTATACCTTTCCCGAGGTGGCCTGGGTCGGTCTTACCGAGCAGGAGGCCAAGGCCAAGGGGATCGAGGTCAAGGTCGGTAGCTTTCCGTTCGCCGCCAGCGGCCGTGCCATGGCCAACAACGCCACCGACGGCCAGGCCAAGATTGTTGCCGATGCCGAGACGGACCGCGTCCTGGGCATGCATATCGTCGGCCAGCATGCTGGCGAGATGATCGCCCAGGGTGTCATCGCCTTGGAATTCGGCTCCAGCGCCGAGGATCTGGCGCTGACTTGCTATGCGCACCCGACCATGTCCGAGGCCGTGCACGAGGCGGCGCTGGCGGTGGATGGCCACGCCGTCCATATGGTCAACCGCAAGAAGCGCAAGTAAGTCGCACAACGAGCGCCGCCCATCGGGCGGCGCGCTCCTTCCGGCGAAGCATCGGAAGGAACGGTGGTGGTCCAACGCGTCCGCTAGCAGGCGAGACAGGACCGCCGTTCGAGTCACATGCAACCAATGGCATGAATCGATGAACCTTCACGAGTATCAGGGCAAACAGCTGTTTGCCGACTACGGTCTTCCGGTGTCCAAGGGCTTTGCCGTCGACACCCCCGA
>PWIZ01000066.1 GCA_003560175.1 Halomonas sp.
AGCAGGATTTCCTGGGTGCCTCGCTTCAGCAGCGCCAGCGCGCTCGCCACGTCGCTCATCGTCCCCTACTCCATATGTTCGGTTGCCAGGCCCCGGCAGGGACCATCGAATGGGCCGGAATGTTAGCATGAGACGGCGCCTTGCGGTGACGCCCCACGATCCGAGAGAGTGACATGCCCCTTTATATAGGTCTGATGTCCGGCACCAGCCTGGACGGCGTCGACGCCGCCCTGGTGGAGGTCGGCAATGCGCCATCCGGCAACCGCCCACGCCTGTTGGGCACCCATGTCGAGCCGATGCCCGCGCCCTTGCGGGAGAAGCTCTGGGCGCTGTGCCACGCCAAGCAGACAAGCTTTGCCGAGATGGCGTCGGCCGAGGATGCCTTCTGCCGACTCCAGGCGGAGGCCGTCAAGGCATTGCTGTTGCGCTCCGGCACTCCGCGGGAGGCGGTGGTCGCCGTCGGCAGCCACGGCCAGACCATCGAGCACGCCCCGCTGGGACATGCCGGCGGCCCCGCCTATACCCTGCAACTCGACAACCCCAGCCTGCTGTCTGAGCTTACCGGCCTCACCGTGGTGGCCGACTTCCGTCGCCGCGACCTGGCCGCCGGCGGCCAGGCGGCCCCCCTGGCGCCCGCCTTCCACGAGGCGCTGTTCCGCGTCCGGAGGGAGTGGCGCCTGGTGCTCAACCTGGGAGGCTTCGCCAACCTGACCCTGCTGCCCCCGGCCGAAGATCCACGAACACCGCAGGGCTTCGACTCGGGGCCGGCCAACGCCCTACTCGACGCCTGGCACGCTCGCCACCGCGGCGGCGACTTCGACATGGATGGCGCCTGGGCGGCCTCGGGGCGAGTCGACAAGAGGCTATTGACTCGACTGCTGGCCGAACCCTTCTTTCACCTGCCGCCACCGCGCAGCACCGGGCGAGAGCTGTTCCACCTCGACTGGCTGGATGCTCACCTGACGGGGGAGGAACGGCCCGAGGACGTGCAGGCCACCCTGGCGGAGCTGACCGCCGAAAGCGTGGCCCTGGCCGTGACCATGGCGCGAGAGCGGCTCGAGGCGCCTGCCGCGGCACGAATGATCCCTTGCGGCGGCGGCGCCCATAACCGCGACCTACTGTCCCGCCTCGCCAGCCGACTGCCCAACTCGGTCCTGACCGACGGTGCGGCATCGGGATGGCCGGCCGACTGGCTGGAGGCCGGGGCCTTCGCCTGGCTGGCCTGGCGAAGGCTTCAGGGCCTACCGGGCAACCTGCCCTCGGTAACCGGCGCCAAGGGGCCTCGCGTACTGGGAGGCGTCTACGCCCCCTGAGCCCGGGCCAGAAGCGGCCTAGAACTCGTCATCGCGCTGCAGCGAGAGATGACTGGCGGCCTCACGGGCCTGAGTCATCCCTTCACTGCCGGCGTCGCCATACTTGATCATCATGCGCAGATCGTTGGCCGAGTCGGCGTGCACCAGCGCCACCTCCTCGGTGATCTTGCCCGCCTTGAAGAGATCGAAGAGCGCCTGATCGAAGGTCTGCATGCCCAGGTCGCGAGAACGGGCCATGACATTCTTGATCTCGCTGACATCGCCCTTGCGCACCAGATCGCCGATCAGGGGCGACTTGAGCATGATCTCAATGGCCGGGCAGCGTCCGCCGTCCACCGTGGGCAGCAGCTGTTGGGCCACGATGGCGCGCAGGTTGAGCGACAGATCCAGCCAGACCTGCTCGTGACGCTCATGGGGGAAGAAATGGATGATGCGATCCAGGGCCTGGTTGGCGTTATTGGCGTGGAGCGTGGCCAGACAGAGATGGCCGGTCTCGGCAAAGGTCAGGGCATGCTCCATGGTCTCCCGGGTGCGGATCTCGCCGATCAGGATGACATCGGGCGCTTGCCGTAGGGTGTTCTTGAGTGCCACCTCGAAGGAGTCGGTGTCGATGCCCACCTCACGTTGATTGATGATCGCCTTCTTGTGCGGGTGCACGTACTCGATGGGGTCCTCGACGCTGATGATATGGCCGCCCAGCGTCTCGTTGCGCTGCTGGATCATCGACGCCAGGGTGGTCGACTTGCCGGTACCGGTCCCACCTACCACGAATACCAGGCCGCGCTTGATATTGGCCAGCTCGCCCAGCACCGGGGGCAGCGACAGCTCCTCCAGGTGGGGAATCTCGAAGGCGATACGCCGGATCACCATGGCCTTCTGATTGCGCTGCTGAAAGGCACTGACGCGAAAGCGGCCCTTGTTCTTGAGGCTGAGGGCAAAGTTGGCCTCACGCTCGACCTCGAAGCGGGCCATCACCGTTTCCGGGACCGACGCGCTGACCAGCTCATTGACCTGCTCCACGGTCAGCCCCTGGTCCCCCATGGGGATCAACTTGCCAGCCATCTTCAGGGTCGGCGGCGCATTCACCGAAATCAACAGATCCGACGCTTCCTTCTGCACCATGATATCCAGCAGCTGGTAGAGCCACTCTTTCGCCGTCATATCCCTGCTCCTCTTGCCGGTTGTTCCCTGTCTGGCGACCGATACCCGCTCAGTTTGCCAGCACACCCTTGGCCTTGGCCTGCGCCTCGTCGCGCGCCACCACGTTGTCCGCCACCAGTTTGGCCAGGGAGGCGTCCAGGGTCTGCATGCCCAGGTTGCCGCCGGTCTGAATGGCCGAGTAGATCTGCGCCACCTTGTCCTCACGGACCAGGTTGCGCACCGCCGCAGTGGCAATAAGAATTTCGTGGGCCGCCACACGGCCGCCGCCCATGCGCTTGAGCAGCGTCTGGGAAACCACCGCCTGGAGCGACTCCGAGAGCATCGAGCGCACCATGGACTTCTCGTCCCCGGGGAAGACATCGATGATCCGGTCGATGGTCTTGGCCGCCGAGGTGGTGTGCAGGGTGCCGAACACCAGATGGCCGGTCTCTGCCGCGGTCAGCGCCAGCCGGATGGTCTCCAGATCACGCAGCTCGCCTACCAGAATCACGTCCGGGTCCTCCCGCAGGGCGCTACGCAGCGCCGGAGCGAAGCCGTGGGTATCGCGGTGCACCTCGCGCTGGTTGATCAGGCAGCGCTTGCTGCGGTGGACGAATTCGACCGGATCCTCGATGGTGAGGATATGCTCGTAGCGGTTATCGTTGATGAAATCAATCATCGCCGCCAGCGTGGTGCTCTTGCCCGACCCGGTGGGGCCGGTCACCAGCACCAGACCGCGGGGCAGCATGGAGAGCTGGCGAAAGACGGTGCCGAGCCCGAGGTCCTCCAGGGTCAGCACCTCGGAGGGGATGGTGCGGAACACCGCCCCGGCGCCACGGGCATGATTGAAGACATTGACACGGAAGCGCGACACTCCCGGCACCTCGAAGGAGAAGTCGGTCTCGAAAAACTCCTCGTAGTCACGGCGCTGACGGTCAGCCATGATGTCGTAGATCAGTTTGCGGACCTCACGGTCCTCCATGGCCGGTACGTTCAGACGGCGAATGTCGCCATCGACCCGGATCATCGGCGGCAGACCTGCCGAAAGGTGCAGGTCGGAGGCCTTCTGTTTTGCCGAGAACGCCAACAGTTCTGTAATATCCATGCGTTTTCCCTTGCTCCCGCAGCCCTGGTGACATCTTGTAATGTTCAGTATGACAGAGCTTGCCACATGACAGCCCCCTCTGCCTTCACCCCCCTCGCCGAATCGTTGGCCGAGGCGCGCCAGCGGTTGGCCGATGCCTTGTCCGCCGCCGGCCGGCCGGCCGCCGACGCCCGCCTGCTGGCGGTCAGCAAGACCAAGCCGGCGGCGCTGATCCGCGAGGCCTGGCATCTCGGCCAGCGCGAATTCGGTGAGAACTACGTCCAGGAGGCGCTGACCAAGCAGGCGGAGCTGGCCGACCTCGACGACATCGTCTGGCATTTCATCGGGCCGCTGCAGTCCAACAAGACCCGCGACGTGGCCGAACACTTTGCCTGGGTACATAGCGTAGACCGCGAGAAGATCGCCCGGCGCCTCAGCGATCAACGCCCGGAAGGGTTGCCATCACTCGAAGTCTGCCTGCAGGTCAATATCAGTGCCGAGCCCAGCAAGTCCGGCGCCAGCCTCGCCGAACTGCCAGCGCTTGCCGAGGCGATACTGGCGATGCCGCGGCTGCGCCTGCGCGGGCTGATGGCGATCCCGGCCCCCGGCGAGGGCATGGACGCCCAGCGCGAGCCCTTCGCCCGCCTTCGCGAGGCCCTCGAGGGGCTCCAGGCATGCTTCCCCGAGGCGCCGCTGGACACCCTCTCCATGGGCATGACCAATGATCTCGAGGCCGCCATACTGGAGGGCGCCACCCTGGTGCGGGTCGGCACCGCCATCTTCGGGGAGCGCCAAAGCCCTCGCTGAGAAAACGACATACCGCAGCTGCCGGATGCCTCCACCGGCCCCACTCGTTGAGCGACACAGGACACTTCCCATGGCTACCAGAGTCACCTTCATCGGCGCCGGCAACATGGCCAGCGCCATTATCGGCGGCATGATTGAAAGCGGCGTCTCGCCTTCCGCGATCACCGCCACCTCCCCCAGCGACGCCTTCCTCGCTCCGGTGCACGAGCGCTACGGCATTCACACCAACACCGACAACGTCGCCGCAGTAACCCAGGCCGAGGTCGTCGTGCTGGCAGTGAAGCCACAAATGATGAAGGAGGTCTGCGAGGGGCTGGCCAGCGTGATCCAGCGCCGCCGCCCGCTGGTCATCTCGGTGGCCGCCGGCCTTGACGCCGCCACCCTGGAAGGCTGGCTGGGCGGCGAGCTGGCCATGGTGCGCTGCATGCCCAACACTCCGGCACTGGTCGGCGCCGGTGCCTCCGGCCTGTTTGCCAATGCCAACGTCAGCGAGGAGCAGCGCCAACTCGCCACTGAACTGATGGAGGCCGTCGGCCTGGTAGAGTGGGTCGAGGAAGAAGCGCTGCTGGATGCAGTGACCGCCGTCTCCGGTAGTGGTCCTGCCTATTTTTTCCTGATGTTCGAGGCCATGGAGGAAGCCGGCGTCAAGCTCGGCCTCACCGCCGAGACCGCCCGGCGGCTGGCCATGCAGACCGCCTTCGGAGCCGCTAAGATGGCGATGGCCAGCGACAAGCCCCCCGGTGAGCTCAAGCGCAACGTGATGTCACCCGGTGGCACCACCGAGCGCGCCGTCGAACATCTCGAGGAGGCCGAGCTGCGCCGAATAATCGCCGAAGCCATGGACGCCTGCGCCGAACGCGCCCGGGAGATGGCCGCAGAGCTGAGCGGTCGCTGACCTCAGGCATCAGTTTCAAGAGGCCGCCGGACGGCGGTCTATCCACGACATGGAGGAACCCTCATGGGAAATGCCGGCCTGCTGCTGGTCAACACCCTGGTCAACCTGTACATCTTCTTGCTGATGCTGCGCTTCCTGCTGCAGGCGTCACAGGCCGACTACTACAACCCCATCAGCCAGACAGTGGTGAAGATCACCCAGCCAGCGGTGCGTCCCTTCCAGGGCTTCCTGGGGCCGGTGATGGGACGCTTCGACCTGGCCACCCTGGCCGCCGGCTTCGTGATCAAGGCGGTCAGCATCGTCATCATCCTGCAGGTGGCCGGCTTCGGCATGGCGCCCATCGCCAGTGTGGCCATTGGTGCCGTGGCGGCACTGGCCAATGCCATTCTCAAGATTTACTTCTTCTCGCTGATCGCGATGATCATCCTCAGCTGGGTGGCCCCCAGCGCCAGCCACCCGGGTGCACTACTGGTGATGCAGCTGGTTGAGCCGATCATGGCACCGCTTCGCAAGGTCATCCCGCCGCTGGGCATGATCGACCTTTCGCCCATCGTGGCATTCATCGCCATCAGCCTGATCGATGGTATCGTGGTGGGCTCATTGACCCGCGCCGCCGGCGTGGCCGGCGCCCTGGTCGGGCTCTGAGACCCGCTCCCTGCAGCCCACCGCAACGACTGGACACGGAAGGACTGATGCCCGAGCTCCCTGTTGACTCGGTCGGCCTGGTGACGCCCCAGACGGCGCACTTCGACGACCCCCTGGCCCTAGCCTGCGGCAGGACGCTGCCGGCCTATGACCTCGTCTACGAGACCTATGGCACCCTCAACGCCGAGCGCTCCAATGCGGTGCTGATCTGCCACGCGCTATCCGGCCACCACCATGCCGCCGGCTATC
>PWIZ01000390.1 GCA_003560175.1 Halomonas sp.
CGAGACACTCTCGGCAATCAACGGTGGACCGCTCACGAGCTAGATGAAGTGACGGATGACAGCGATCAGGCGGCCGTTACCAGCGGTATCCAACCGAGCGGATACGGCAGGCAAGTCGCCTTCTCGCGTCGCCCCTCGGCAATATCGGCCTGAAGTTCCCTGTCGACATCGGCAAACTCGGTCACCAGGTGTTCGAGCAGTTTCCACAGCAGCGGCACCTTGCCTCCCAGGCGCTTGAGTGCCACCCCGAGGTGGATGCCGGGAAGGGGCGGAAGCTCGTCGAGGCCCAGGTCATGCCTGCCGCCGGGGTGCCGCTCCGCCTGAACAATCCCCCGCACAAGCCTCAACAGCGTCGTGACCATCTCATCCACGTCCAGTGGCTTGGCAATATGGTCGTTCATTCCGGCGCGCAGGCAGTCATCGCGGTCCGACTGCAGGACATTGGCGGTCATCGCCACAATGGGAAGGGCACTGAAGCGGGGGTCCTGGCGCAGTTTTCGAGTAGCCTCCAGGCCGTCCATCTCCGGCATCTGGATGTCCATCAACACCGCATCCGGCCGGCACGACTCGGATGCCAGGATATTGACCGCCTCGCGACCGTTGTGGGCGATGATGACCTCTGCCCCCTTCTGTTCGAGGATATCGCGGGCGACCTCCTGATTAATGGGGTTATCCTCGGCCACCAGCAGCATCATGTCCGCCAGCGGCTGTGAGGATACCGCGCGGTTTCTGGCCACTTCGGGAAGGCGAGAAGCCAGGGCCGCGCGCAAGAGTGACGGCGTCGCGGGTTTGGAAATGATGCCATCGAAGATGCTTTCATCGGCCTGATTGAGCAACATCTCGCGACTGTAGGCGGTCACCACCAGCACGATCATCGGCGCTTCCCTGGCCTGGCTGGAACGCAGCCGCGTGGCGGCTTCGAGACCGTCGATGCCCGGCATGCGCCAGTCCATGAGTACCACTTCAAACGGCTGGCCGGCATCGTGAGCGGCCTCGTGCAGGGCGATCGCCTCCTTCCCCGAGGCCGCAGGGGTGACCTCCCAGCCGAGATGCTCACACATTTCGGACAGGGTCTGACGGGCGAGGTCGTTGTCATCCACCACGAGCGCTCGATAGCTCTCCACCAGGGGTGCCCCGGCAGGCTTCTTTCCTTCCTGGAAAGGTATCGTGAAGGAAAAGCACGAGCCCTTGCCTACCTCGCTTTCGACGCCAATATCACCGCCCAAGAGGCGCACCAGGCGGACGATCAGCACCATGCTATCCCGGCGTTCCAGGGCGAGTATTTCCTTGACTGTTACTTGCCGGCTGGCTGCCTCCGGGCTCGTCATTGGCTGCTTTTCTCGTTCTGTATGACACCGTCAGGTCGAGCGGTCTGGCTGCCTCCTGTCAGAGCAGACCGTTGCCCGTAACTGGTGGCGGCAAAGGGCCCCGAAAACCCGGATTGTGCCGTATCACGCTGTCGCTGGACTACCACCATGATAGTCGCTTTAGGTGAGCTGACCAGCAGCTTATCGCATAGCAGGGGCAGTGTCGTCTTCACCATTATCAAGGCTCCACGACCCATTGCGAATGATGGGCCTCTCGACTCGTTGACAGGCCAATTTGCATATTTTCATCTAGATAGAATTACTGATTTATTCAAGATTACTCATAAGTAAATTCACACTGACAGCCCACCAGTCATGCCCTGCTGGTAGCTAATCAACAAGCCCGGAGAGACACAAGGTTTATCTAAAAAGTCGGCGAACGAAGGTCAGGCAAGGCAACCAGCGGAGAAAACGTCAGCCACCTTTTTCATCTCCGATGCCATGTTCGGACTAGAACTCCAGTGTCACCGTAATGGTGTCCGTATAATTGCCTACTCGGACATTCTGCCCCGCCGGAATGCGCCCATAAACGGTATGCGCTTCCGTGCCATCGGCGCTGCCGCCGAGAGCGAATGATCCCTCGCCCCACTTCAGTGAGCGGGCCGCATCCTGATGCAAATGGTAGTGGAGAGCATCGTTGCTGCTGCTCAACACTGGCTGCTGTGTACTGCCATGGGCAGAGCTCAAGGCGAGACTGTATCCAGTGGCTTCGCTGCAGCTTACCGTGATGGTGGCGGTACTATCATTGTGCGTCGCGGCGAACACGTCATAGCCGGCAAAATCCAGCCCGCTGGCACTGACACTGCACTGGGCATGAGCGACGCCGGCGGCCAGCGTCAGGGCGACACCGACCAGCCAGTGAAGCTGCCGGCGCTTGCTGGGGGGAGCGAGGCGACAGGCGCCCGAGTCCCAGGTAGTGAAAGGGGCAATAACGTTCATAGTGATACTCCGTGGCAGGTGACATCATCTAGCTCGAGAAAGACGTCTTCGATTTCCGGGACATCCAGCGTGAACTCGCAGGCCTGCCCCTGCCAGAGGGCACGCAGGTGGCTAGTGGATTCAAGGTCGGTCACGAAGGCCTCGCCACGCTGGCCCACCGGAAAGCGTTCACCCCGGGCATCTTCCACCACCGCGCCAGCCGGTAATGGCTCGCCACTCTCCAGCAGGATCCGGAAGAAGGCATCACGGCTCAAGGTGACCGGGAAGCGCAGTTCCACACCGCTGCGGTAATAAGGGGACACCTGCATTTCCAGGCTCCCCACCTGGGCCCCCAGGGGCAGGTCCGCCTGCTCGATACGGATGCGGTTGCGTTCATAGGCACGCAGGCGGGGTACCAAGGCGTTGCCGTGACGATTGGTGCGCGCGACAGGCTGATTGTCGGCATAGACCTGGACGTCGGAAAACCCCGGCAGCTGGACCACGGCGAAGCTGCGATCGATATGTCGGCTGGCGAAGAGGTCGCTGCCCAGCCAGGCCACGCCGCCGCGGACACCGGCACGGCCGGCCGTCTGATTACCGCGTTGTGAAGCCTCCAGCTGATAGCTCTGGTAGTCGGTCTGCAGGCCGAGACTGGCCTGGTGGAGGTCGTCGTCGCCCAGTCCGGTGCGCACTCGATAGCCAACGCCGCTGCCCACCGGCAGGCTGCGCTGTATCTGCACGCTGCCCTGACGACGGTCATCACGCTCACTGACGTTCAGGCTGGCCCTGGTGCGCGGTCTTCCCAGCGGAATGCTCAAGCCCGCTCGCAGGGCCGTTTCACCATCCTCCAAGTCATGCAGCGCCGAGAGGCTGAGGTGACCGATCGAGCCAAGCCTCTTGCTATAGCCCAGGTTGACGATGCCGATGTCATCTCGATCATCGAAGTGCTGGGCCGTATAGCCCAGGCTCAGCGAGCCGGCCCAGTCACTCGACAGGCTGGAGGTGACTCTGTGTTGCTGGCGAGGCAAGGCTTGCCCCTGACGCATGCCGAGTCGCATGAAGTCGTCACTGGCGAATTGACTTTCAACCCCCACGCTCAGGGGCCACCCCTGGCGCTGCAGCCCCAGGGTCATCAGTTCACCCTGCTGGCCATCGGCCTCACTGGCCGCGTAGGCGGCATGCATGACCCCGCCGAACGGCAGCAGCCAGCTGCCCCCCGCCCCGGCCATCTGCTGGTCCGGCAACACCTGGGCATGCAGCTCGGTCGTCAGCCAGTTGGTCAACCCGGTACGGAAGGTCGCCGTGCCGAGTGCCTGACCATAGGCATTGCTCTCAAGACCATAGTCCTGGCGAATGGCACCCAGTTCGACGGTGAAGTCCTTCAGGCCAGGTCGCAGCAGTCTCCCGCTGGCATAGAAGGGTTGGGTGATCAGCTGCTCGCGACCGAGAATGTCACGTACCACCAGCTGTGCCTGGCCCTGGCCGGTGATCATCGGGATCTCGTCGATGGAAAAGGGACCCGGCGGCACCTCGCGGCGCAGGCGCAGGGCATCGTTCACGTACAGGTCCACGGTGGAGGGCAGCGCGGCCTCACCGGCCAGGCTCATCAGGGGCAGGCTGACCATCTCCGGCCGGGTGGCGAAATTGCTTCCCCACTGCAGCCCACCGAAGCGCACCCCACCACTCCATGCCGTGCCCAGGCTGGTGGCATCCCCGAGTCGCAGCGTGCGCATGCTGTCGGGATTGTCCCGGCGCCACTGGGTGTCCAGGCGCACCACGGCGGGCTGATCGCCGGGGGGAGTGTCACGCGCCACCAGGCGATTGACGCCGCTGCCCCAGCCGTTGAACACGCCTTGTTCCAGCAGCCCGCTGTGGCGGGTCTCCCCATCGCTGTGGGTACTCGTCAGGTCATAGTTGAAGAAGGCGCCCAAGGATGAAGGCGTCAGTGGCACCCGCTCCCGGCCGAGGCCCTCGAGCCGAGTGTCCGCGAACAGCGCCGCGGGCACCTCAAGGTCCAGCGTGGACCGCTGCCGGTCCAGTTCGAAGGCGATCCCCAGCGGTTCAAGGCGGTAAAACGCCTCGCCGTGATGTTCGAGAGGCTCGCTATCCGGTACAGCGATACGCCACTGCTCCAGGTCGCTGGCGGCCACCCAGATATCGTGCGCCTCGCGCACCAATACTAGCACTGAGGTGGGCCGTGACTGGTCATTGACCGTGGCTTCCAGCCACAGCTCCTCGAGCGACTCGTCATCCGTACTAGGCTGGGAACTCATTCTGGGAGCGCCCGCCACGGCAGTCTCCAATGCAGGCTGGGTGGCAAGGCGGGCGTACCATCCATCGGCTCCGGCGGCTGTCGCAGGCAAGGTGCCGGCATGGGCCGGGATTGCCATCAGCATTAACATGGCAGGCAAGAGGTGGCGTCCCTCACCTCTGTGCCGGGCTACCCTCTCCACCACTACTCCAGTTGCAAGCGGAAGGTAGTTTCCTGACCGTTGACGCGGGTCGTGATGACAAGCTCGGTGCCTGCCGCGGGAAGTGAGCCGCCTGGGCTCAGTGCCCATGCCTGCTCGGCACCCGGCAGTACATAGGCGTTACCTGAGGGCTGCAGGGTGCGACCATCGGGCAGTTGCACGCGAAGCCGGCTCACCTGGCCATGGCCATGGCCATGGTTGCGGGCACTCAGGCGTAGCTCACCACTGCCGCCGCGAGTTGCCCGCCAGGCCAGCTCGGGCGTCGCCTCGCCGGAGGCGGGTGCCACGAACACCGGCAGGCTCATGCGCAGCGCCATGCGCAGGCCCTGGAAGCCCTCCGGGGCTGGGGGTGGCAGTTCCTGGAGAAACAGACGATAGCTCAGTTCCGTGGTGCGCTCCGGCGGACGGCGCAGCCCTACCCGCAGCACCTGGGTCTCTCCCGGTGCCAGCGTGAAGATCGGCGGCGTGGCCAGCACCTCGCGGCTGGGCGAATAATGGTCTTGCCCGTTCGCCTGGCGCCACTCCTGAAGCTCCACCTGAACCGAGGTTTCCTCCGGCCCGGTGTTGCGTACTCGTAGGGCCACCACCTGATCCTGGGCGGACAGGGCCACCCGGGTCGGGCTGACGCTAAAGCTGCCGGCCAGCGCCTGGCTCGCCAGCAGCAGCGTCAATATAAAACAGGACAGAACCAGGCCGCGTCGCGCGGCCTGGAAGAGGCTAGGGAAACTCATTACCAAGAGACGGTTACATTAACGGTTTCGGTATGGGTACCGAGGAAAGCCGTTGGCTGATCCTGGGGGACACGGCCATACACGGTATGCGTTTGCTCCGTGCCATCGGCGTCCACAGTGACGGTAGTCGTATCACCCCAGGCTGCGTCTCGAGCGTCATTGCTATAGAGGGAGTAGGTGAGGTGTTGCCCTTCTCCTCCAGGGCTAGACATTGTGCCGCTATAAGCCAAGCCGATATTTACGCCCTCCATGCCATTGGTGCAGGTGACACGGATGTCACTATGTTGATCCAGATCAAGGGCAGCATTAGTACCAACCGGGTCATAGCCGTTAAAACTCATTGCACCTGCTGCAACGACGCAGTTCGCGATGACCTCGGCGCTGGCGTCAAATGACGTAGTATGTGTATCAGTATCAGCCTGGGCCATGGCGCCCCAGCCCGCGGTCAAGGCCACGGCGGAAGCCAGCACGGTACGGCGGAAGGTTTTTTGCATAGAAGTAGGAGTGTTCATTGTTCAATCCCCTGTAAGCCATGGCCAAGGCTCTTCGCCGTTGACGATCGCTTGGATAAAACCGGCCAGGAGGGGAACCGAAGACTCTGCGATGGGGAGCGGGAATGCCAGA
>PWIZ01000092.1 GCA_003560175.1 Halomonas sp.
CCGCACGAAATCGCTCAGCCCCGCCCTGGAGAGGGTCCACCTGGCGTGGGATCTGCTCATCATCCTGTTGGTGATCGCCAACCTGACCCTGCTGCTGTTTGACAGCCTCTTCCTGCTGTCGCCGCTGAATGACGCCTTCCAGGCCACGGCTCCGGGGCTGCATGACGCCTATGATCGACTCATCCACGACCGCTTCATCGCCATCGACCTGGCGTTCGTGGCTGTCTTCGTACTCGACGTGCTGCTGGGCTGGGCGGTCGCCATCGCCGAGCGCCGCTACCACCGCTGGTTCTTCTACCCCTTCGTGCACTGGTATGACGTGCTCGGCTGCATTCCGGTGGGCGGCTTTCGGCTGCTGCGCATCCTACGCGTCGTCTCGCTGCTGCAGCGCCTGCACCGGCTGGGGTTGATCGACGTGCGCCGCTGGTACCTCTACGGCGTGGTCGCCAAGTACTACGACATCCTGCTGGAGGAGCTCACCGACCGCATCGCCATCCGCATGCTCGACAACGTCCAGGCCCAGGTCCGCTCCAGCGACTCGCTCTCCACCCGGGTGGTGGATCAGGTGGTGCGCCCCCGCCAGCAGGCGCTGATCCATGAGATCAGCCAGCGGCTGGAGGCCATGACCAGTAACGCCTACGCCCACAACCGTGACGATATCCTGCGCTACGTGCGCGGCCTGATGGGCCGGACCCTGGCGGAGAGCCCAGAGGTTCAGCGGATGAAGCGCCTGCCACTGGGTAGCCAGCTGGCCCGGGGGCTCGAGGCCTCGTTCTCAGACCTGGCCTGCCGCCTGGTCAATGAGGCCCTCGAAGGGTTGCAGTCCCCGGAGTTCTCCGCCCTGGTGGAGCACCTGGCCGAGAGCGGCTTCGATGCCTGGCTGCGCACCGACCCGCATACCGAGCAGGTCTCCGAGCAGGTGCTGGTGGACATGCTGGAACTGCTCAAGGAGCAGATCGCGGTCAAGCATTGGCGGCACAAGTACGACTGACATGACGCAGAAGCGTCCGAGACGGGATCCCCCTCCCGAAAGAGGGGAATTTCGTATTATGTCCGTCGCTATCAGGTCCCGCACCCTTCATGGTCATGACGGTGACCGACACGGGGCTTGGAAGGACGCCCCTGCCCGAACACGGTCAGCGCCTCGGCCCCCTCCGGAATATCGCCGTGCTCGGGGCGAGTCGTCATGCCGCGCGGTAGCCGATACACCTGCAGCCCCGCCCTCAGGAATCGCCCCAGCGTCCGCTGGCCGATCTGCCGAACCAGCAGATGCGTTACGCCCGCCCGCTCCAGGGAGTCCAGCAGCTTGCAGCGGCCACTGCAGGTGCTGGCATCCATCGGATTGTCGATCCGGCGAGCCTGCTGGCCATCGAGCACCAGCATATGCGGCGCCTTGCCAAAATGGCCGGATACTCGCCCCTGCGTATTCATCGGTACAGCCGTGATCATCACTTTATTCCCCCGTTTGGTTCGCAACATTGCCGACATCGGACATGTCACAAGAGCGGCGATACCGACAGGATATCCAGCGCCAGTCCGGCAGCGCCAGGCCATGCGACATTCTCCCGCATGGCCGCCTTTGGAGGCCTTGCCTAGACATCACGGGCTGCTCGGCCCTTGGCGGCCCAAGCGCCAGCTTGCAGAACTCCCCTCGGGGCAGACCCTCCAGCAGGAGGATCATGGGGCACTCCTTCCCTTCCAATCCTCGAGGTCCAGCTCGGGCTGCTCGGCACGGAAGCGAGCGTAGAGCTCGATACCGCGCGGGTCCTCGAGGATCTCGACCCCTACGCCCTTTTCGCGCAGCAGGGTTTCGGTCCCCGAGGCATTGGTGACATCGCCCACCACTACCCGCGAGACGCCGCGCATATGGAGCAGCGTGGCGCAGACATCGCAGGGGCTCAGGGAGGTAAACAGGGTCGTCCTGCCGAAGTCGAGGCGACCGGCATCGCGCATGGCCGAGGTCTCCCCGTGATTGTAGGGATGATTCTCCTGCACCAGAGTGTTGTGACCCTTGCCGACGATGCGCCGCGTGGCGTTGTCGATGATCACCGCACCAATGGGACAGCCACCCTCGTCACGGCTCTTCTGTGCCAGCAGCACCGCGATGCGCATCAGGTCGGCATCGCTCAGCCGCCCGGCGAAGCCGTCATTCATCAGCACCGACAGGCTGGCGGTGGGCATATGGGCGATGGCGGCAAGCGCCGCCTCGGTCACGTCCGTACTTTCGTTCAACAGCGTTTCCATGGCACCTCCTATTGGTGTCGAGGGTAGCGTGGCTTCCCCTTCCTCGTAGCCCCGCTACCCTCCCCGAGTCGCCGGTCCACTCGTGTAGTTTTACTACGACCGCACCTGCGCCTAATGGCGTGTTGTAGGCGATCTCGCCCTGACCCATATTGGATACACGGATCAGGACAGGGGGTCACTACCTCGATTCACTGACCTGATCCCGGCTACAACCTGAGCGCCATGTACTCTCTGATCCAGGCGCCAGAAGCGAAGGTCTTGAAACGCTTACAAACCTATCGCGGTTGCAGCATGGGGCACTTACCCGGCCCGGCATGAGTAGCCAAGGCACCAGAACGCCATCGGAGATGGCAACCCCAAACGGGATTTCCCCGGGGGTAATGATGACCTTGATGAGGATTGAAACATGAACTGCATCCAACTTAGCCAGCAAGCCGGCCTTATCGCCAACACCTTCAGCAAGCTGGATCTTGCCAAGCTGGTGGTTGCCCTCAAGGGCAGTGGTGAGTCCCTGCAAAACGCCGTTGAAGTGATCGACACTGTCGATGCCCGCCAGGGCTACACCCTTGACCAGGCATGGGATGAAGTGCGCACCGGCGAGAGCCGTGCCATGGCCGTCAACGACGACTGATTCTCCCCGCTTGTTGCTTGATTGACGACCCCCTCCCCTACGGGAGGGGGTTTTCTTTGCGATCAACTCTTTTGAGGACTGCTTTGTGAGTTCAGCGTCGGCGCGCCGTCACTTCATCTCGAAGCCACGCTTGACCAGGAACTCACGCATGTGGGGACGCAGCTTGGTGTCGAACAGCGGCGTCAGATTGCTCGACCAGCTACTCTCCTTGTTGCCGCCCTTCCTCGACTGGTAATAGGCCTGCATGGTCGCGTCGAAGGCCTCTACCTGCTCGCGGTCGTCGCTATACCTGTCCTCCTTGAGGATCGCTGCCACCGGCAAGCGCGGCTTCACATCCGGCTGGTGGGCCGGATAGCCGAGGCACATACCAAACACCGGGTAGACGTGGTCCGGCAAGTCCAACAGGTCGCTGATCGCCTGAGGATTGTTGCGCACCCCGCCGATGTAGCAGATGCCCAGCCCTTCAGATTCCGCGGCAACGGCCACGTTCTGCGCCATCAGGGCAGTGTCCACGCTGGCTACTAGCAGCTGCTCGGTCATGCCACGCACCACTCGGGCGCCGGTGCGCTCGGCGGCCTCGGTCGGACGCTTCATGTCGGCGCAGAACATCAGGAAGGCGCCACAGGTGGCCACGTAGGACTGCCCCCCGGCAAGCTCAGCGATCTTCCCGCGGTTCTCGGGATTCTTCACGTGAATGACCGTATAGGCCTGCACATGGCTGGAGGTAGCCGCGCCCTGGCCAGCGCGAACCAGTTCCTCCAGCAGTTCCCGTGAGACCGGCTGGTCGGTGAACTTGCGGATGGAGCGATGGGACTTGAGCAGTTCGATCGTCGAGTTCATGGGGCCTCGCTGGTGTGGGGTCGGTGTCTGGCCAATCACGGCACGGACTGACACGGGCTGCATTCGTTAGCCGCTGATTGTCTATCACATCGGCAAGCCTTGCGCAGCCGGGCACCACGCCTATCCGGGACCGATCCCGCGCTGGACGCCGACCTCGCCGGGCACCACCACTTCCCAGGCCACGCCCTCGGGCGTAAGGCACAAGAGCGCCGTGGCCAGGGTGTTCTCCTGATCGGGGTCGTCCGGCTCCCGGCGATAGATCGGTAGCCCCGGTCCGGCGGTATCGCGCAGCAGGGTCAACGGGGCGTGCTCACCGTCGGCGATCAACGCCTCCCCGCGGCGCTGTCGATCCGCCGAGGAGTCGGTGATTCCCTGGGGCGCTTCGAGATGCAAGCAGTGGTTGGCATGCAGGGCGGGTGTCGTCAGCGCCTGGCTGGAGAAGCCGCCGCCGCCCACCTCAACGCTCAGCACCTCGGCATGGCCGGCCTGGGCCAGGGTGTAGTGGAAGCCTCCGCCGCGCGGCGCCGCCTCGAGCAGCGCCAGCGCCGCATCGAGGTCGGGCTGTGCCAGCAGGGCTCGGCTGAGCACCATGCGTGGCAGCTCGGGGGCGATGCCCACCAGGCGCAGGTTGTTGATGGTAACCACCAGGCCCGCCGCGGTAAGGCTGAAGGTGTGACCGGGCAGCGACCCGGGGTAACAGAAGGTGAGAAACGCCGGCTGGCCCGGGGGACGCAACCTCGCCAGGAAGCAGTCGCCGTCGAGGCATGGCAGGCCGTCCTCGTTATGGGCGATCCACGGGGTCTCACCGGGCAGCACCAAAGTGGTACAGCCGTCGGGCACGCTGGCCAGGAGATCGCCGCGGCAGTTCCAGGCGGCCACCGTCTCGAACGGCAGACCAAGCCCTTCGGCCAGCCCCGCCAGTTCTTCGGCCACCCAGGGAAAGCGCTCAGTGGTGACGGCCAGCAGGTGGCGCACCAGGGGGGCATGGCGGACTGCAGTCGCTTCCTGCCACAGGGGCGTATCCATCAGCCGTTCATGCACGGCGCGCCGGCCTTCTCGCCCAAGCGCCAGGCCGATCTCGCGGTGGCTGCCGGTGGCTTCAAGCCAGCCCAGCCGGCTCGGCGTGTTTTCCAGGGTCGTCATGCTGGCTCCTCCCGACGTTCTGTCTCTTTCACCTGGCACCAGTATCACCGTTGGACAGCCGGGGCATTAGAAAATAAAAAGGTGAAAGGCTTTGACCCGGGAAAGAATACATGACATTGTATCGTCAGTTGGTTGGCAAGCAGCACGGTTTCAGAAGCATCGAATTCTTTCGGCAGCCTGACATTGTTTTCCTTGTTCTACCCGCTACATCATCTGGGTAACACCAGGAATATAGTACGGCGCTAAGCGCGAAAGGATTTTATTATGACTACCGGCACAGTTAAGTGGTTCAACGATTCTAAAGGTTTTGGTTTCATTTCTCCGTCTGACGGCAGCGATGACGTTTTTGCCCACTTCTCCGAAATTCAGTCAGAAGGCTTCAAGTCCCTGCAGGAAGGTCAAAGCGTCTCTTTTGACGTAACCCAGGGCAAGAAAGGCCTTCAGGCGTCAAATATCAAAGCAATCGCTTAACCATAACGGTTTAACGATTCTTCGAACCCTCGGGTTCGGAAACAGGGCCCGCTCATGCGGGCCCTGTTGCTTTGCATGCCTGCCCTGGCAGAGCAGGCCGCATCCCCCTAGAGTAGTGCCCTAGTGCCGATTGGACGCAAGACACAGGTGGGCAAATGGCATGGAGGAAGGCGAATGAATCCCGAAGACCTGAAGACACTGGTCACGCTGCGGATGCCCTACGGCAAGTACGCCGGCCGGGTGATTGCCGACCTTCCCGGATCCTACCTTGCCTGGTTCGCCCGGGAAGGCTTCCCTCACGGCAGTCTCGGCGCGCTGCTGGCACTGATGCACGAGATCGACCATAACGGGCTGGGCGAGCTGCTCGAGCCGCTTCGCCCCCCACGCTGACCAGAAGACCCATTTCCCCTAGCCCCTAGACAAAACCAGCAGGAGCCCCATGCTGCGCATCTCAAACTCCGTGGAACTGGGTGACTGGGAGATCGAGCTCAATCCGATCCGCGCCCAGGGCGCCGGCGGCCAGAACGTCAACAAGGTGGCCTCCGCCATCCACCTGCGCTTCGACATCAATCGCTCCAGCCTGCCGCCCTTCTACAAGGAACGACTGCTGGCGCTGGGCGACCAGCGCATCACCCAGGATGGCGTGGTGATCATCAAGGCCCAGCGCTTTCGCACTCAGGAGCATAACCGCGAGGATGCCCTGGCACGCCTGCGCGAGCTGATCCGCGAGGCGGTGAAGCAGCGCCGGGCACGCAAACCCACCAAGCCGAC
>PWIZ01000006.1 GCA_003560175.1 Halomonas sp.
AGGGTGTTGGGGTCGTCGCCCTCGAGCCGCTCGAAGAGCGCGATCCCGAGTCCCTCCATGCGGAAGCTCCCGGCGCTGTCCAGGGGCTTCTCCTTCTCCACGTAGCGAGCGATCTCCTGGTCGTCGAGTTGGCGAAACACGACGTCATAGGTCTCGTAACAGACCCGATGGCTGCCGCTGCGGGTATCCAGCAGGGCCAGGCCGGTGAGAAAGCGCACCCGGTGACCGGAGAAGCGCGTCAGATTGGCACGGGCGGTAGCCGCGTCGCCCGGTTTGCCGAGTATCTCGCCCTCGAACAGTGCCACCTGGTCCGAGCCGATAATCAAGTGGTCCGGCCAGGCCTCGGCCAAGGCCTGGGCCTTGCTCAGCGCCAGGCGGGGTACCAGGGCGGTGGGCGCCTCGCCGGGGCGCGGGGTTTCGTCAATGTTGGGGCTCTGCCAGGCGTAGGGTATTTCCAGCCGATCGAGCAGCTGGCGGCGCCAGCGAGAACCGGAGGCGAGTATGAGTCGTGGCATGGGAGCTTTCCTGGTCGCTGATTCCCGACCGAGGGTAGCATGGCCCGGACGGCCAACGGCGGCTTTGACAGGGGCGGGGGGAGTGCCTATCATTGCGCGCCTATGTTAACCACACGACTTCCCAGCAGGGTCGAGCCTTACAAGCTTGCGGCCCGATCCGAGCGACTCGAGGGCCTGATGGCTCTTGCCGATTTTGCGCGCCTGGCCGAAGAGGTCGGCCCCCAGAGCGGCGATCTTCGGGTCAGCCTCGACTTCGCCATCGACGCCCAGGGCCGTCGCGTGATTCGCGGCCGTCTGGAGGCGGAGCTGCAGCTGCCTTGCCGGCGCTGTCTGTCCCCGATGGCGCAGCACGTGGAGAGCGAGTTCCTGCTGGGCATGGTCGCCAGCGATGACCTGGCAGCCGAGTTGCCCAGCACACACGAGCCGGTTCTGGTGGAAGACGAACAGCTGAACCTGCTGACGGTGGTCGAGGACGAACTGATCCTCAGCTTACCTCAGGTGGTTTACCACGAGGAGGCCGACTGTGAGGTCTCCCGCGACCAGCTGACCAGCGGGGAGGGTGCTGCAGCATCCCAAGAGCCCGCAGCGAGCCCCTTCGACGTGCTCAAGCACCTCAAGGGCAAATCCTGATTCATCATCGTTTCACTCTGGAGTGACATCCCATGGCAGTTCAAAAGAACCGCAAGACCCGTTCCAAGCGCGGCATGCGTCGTAGCCACGACGCTCTGACCGCCCCGGCCCTGTCCCAGGATAAGGAAACCGGTACCACTCACCTGCGCCACCACGTCGCGTCGGATGGCTTCTACCGTGGCCGCAAGGTCGTCGACGCCTGAGGCGACGACGCACCCTTCGGTAGTGCCTGGCCGCTGACCCTGTCGTGAAGATTGCCATTGACGCGATGGGCGGTGACCTTGGTCCCCGTGCCACCGTACGTGGGGCGGCTAGCGCGGCCCTGTACGACCCCCGTCTCGAGATCCGGCTATTCGGCCCCCGGCTTCAGCTGGAGGCAGAGATCTCCTGCCTGCCGCGGCGTCTCGTCGCGGCCGGTTCGCGTCTGGAGGTTGTGGATGCCGCCGAGGTCATCGCCCCGGGCCAGCGTCCCGCCGACGCCCTGCGTCGGGGCCAGGCCAGCAGCATGGCCAGGATGTTGGCCGACGTGGCGTCCGGTGACGCTGCGGCCGGGGTCAGCGCCGGTAACACCGGCGCCCTGGTAGCGCTGAGTCGCCAGGCGTTGGGCACGGTGGCCGGCATTCCGCGTCCGGCCATCAGCACTGCGATGCCCACGCGCAGCCAGGGGCGCTGCTACCTGCTCGACCTGGGTGCCAACGTCGAGTCCTCCGCCGAGCGCCTGGTGGACTTCGCCCTGATGGGTGAGCTGATGGCTCGGCGCGTGGATGGGCTGGAAGCGCCCCGGGTGGCGCTGCTCAATGTCGGAGTCGAGGGCACCAAGGGTACGGCCAGTGTGCGCGATGCGGACGAGCGCCTGCGCGCCCTGGGGCTCCTCGACTATCGCGGCTACGTGGAGGGCGACGGCATCTTTGCGGGCCAGGTTGACGTGGTGGTATGCGACGGCTTCGTCGGCAACGCCGTGCTCAAGGCCAGCGAAGGCCTGGCGAAGATGCTGGTGGCCCGTGTCCAGGCGACGTTCGAGGCCCACTGGAGTAGTCGTCTCGTGGGCGCGCTGGCGCGGCCTGCGCTGCGACGCCTGAAAAGCGAGCTTGATCCCGTGCGCTACAATGGTGCCAGCTTGCTGGGCCTGGACGGCATTGTGGTGAAGAGTCACGGCGGTGCCGACGCCGCCGGCTTTCACTACGCGGTGCTGCGGGCGGTACAGGAGGTGCGCCACGACCTGCCGAGCTGCCTGGCAGCAGGTTTGGCGCCGCGGCGGGGCGTTGGCGAGTCGTTCGGCGGTGCCGGACGAGTCGCCAGCGATCCCGACATCCTCACGCCGGGGGCTCCCGGCGATGATGACAGCCAACAAGAGCAAAGGTGACCATAATGACTCAATCCCTCGCCCTCGTGTTCCCTGGGCAGGGTTCCCAGCAGATCGGCATGCTGCGGGAGCTGGCGGAACGCTACAGCGTGGTGCGCACCTCCTTCGAGGAGGCCTCTGATGCGCTGGGCTATGATCTCTGGCAGGTGGTTCAGGAAGGTCCTGCGGATGCCCTCAATGCCACCGCCTGCACGCAGCCAGCACTGCTGACCGCCAGCGTCGCCATCTGGCGGGTCTGGCAGGAGTTGGAGGGCGCTCGCCCCGGCGCCATGGCCGGGCATAGTCTCGGTGAGTACAGCGCCATGGTGTGTGCCGGGGTGATGTCCTTTGCCGAGGGTGTCAAGCTGGTGCGCCTGCGCGGCGATGCGATGCAGGCCGCGGTGCCGGTGGGCGAGGGGGCCATGGCGGCAATCCTGGGGCTCGACGATGCCATCGTGGAGCAGTGTTGTGCCGAGGCTGCTCGGGGTGGGGTCGTCGCTGCGGTTAACTACAATGCGCCCGGCCAGGTAGTGATCGCCGGTGACCAGGCCGCCGTTGAGCGCGCGATTGCCGCCTGCCAGGCGGCCGGTGCCAAGCGTGCCATGCCGCTGCCGGTGTCGGTGCCGTCGCACTGTGCGCTGATGGAGCCCGCCGCCGAGCGTCTGGCCGAGGCCATGGACGCCATCGAGCTGCGCGCGCCGCGCTATACCGTGTTCCAGAACGTCGATGCCCAGGCCCATGCCGACACCGAGACCCTGCGTATCCGGCTGATCGAGCAGCTCTATCGCCCGGTCCGCTGGACCTCCTGCGTCGAGGCCATGGTCGAGGGTGGCGCCGAGGTGTTCATCGAGTGCGGTCCGGGTAAGGTGCTCACCGGTCTGGGCAAGCGTATTGCCCGCGGCAGCAAGGGGCTGGCGGTCAATGATCCTGACAGCCTGGAGGCGGCTCTGGAGCTGGCACGCAGCGGAGCCAACGGCACCTCGGTAAACGGCTGAATTATTTCTCAGGACGAAGGTGAAACCACCATGACAACCGAAGCAAGAGTGGCCCTGATCACCGGCGCCAGCCGCGGCATCGGCCGCGCCATCGCCCATGAGCTTGGCCGCCAGGGGCGCATCGTGATCGGCACCGCGACCAGCGATGCCGGTGCCGAGGCGATCGACGCGGACCTCAAGGCTCAGGGGATCCCGGGCGCCGGGCGCATGCTCGATGTCACCGATGCGGTCAGCGTCGATACCCTGGTCAAGTCTGTCACCGAGGAGTTCGGCGCGCCGACCATCCTCGTCAATAGTGCCGGCATTACCCGCGACAACCTGCTGATGCGCATGAAGGAAGAGGAGTGGGACGACGTTGTCGACACCAACCTCAAGTCAGTCTATCGCGTGACCAAGGCGTGCCTGCGAGGCATGACCCGAGCCCGCTATGGTCGCATCGTCAATATCAGCTCGGTGGTGGCCACCATGGGCAACCTGGGCCAGACCAACTATGCTGCCGCCAAGGCGGGCATGGAGGGCTTCACTCGTGCCCTGGCGCGAGAGGTGGCCTCCCGTGCCATCACCGTCAATACCGTGGCGCCGGGCTTCATTGCCACCGACATGACCCAGGCGCTGCCAGAGGCGCAGCAAACTGCGCTGATGGACCAGATCCCCTTGGCGCGGCTGGGCCAGCCCGAGGAAATCGCCGCGGCGGTGGGCTTCCTCACCGGCGACACGGCGAGCTACATCACCGGCGAAACGTTGCACGTCAACGGCGGCATGAACATGCGTTGAGACCCGGCGGGGGAGGCGGTTGCGCCTGCCCCGGGGCGTCTATAAACTACCCCGCAGCTTCCGTCTGCGGATCTGGAACCCCAACGGCTGGTCATCTGGACGGCCAATTTGAACGACTGGAGTACGTCATAATGAGCACCATCGAAGAGCGCGTTAAGAAGGTTGTGGCTGAGCGCCTGAACGTCAAGGAAGAGGACATCCAGAACAGCTCCTCGTTCACCGAGGACCTGGGCGCCGACTCTCTGGATACCGTCGAGCTGGTCATGGCGCTCGAGGAAGAGTTCGATACCGAGATCCCGGACGAAGAAGCCGAGAAGATCACCACCGTTCAGGAAGCCATCGACTACGTGAACACCCACCAGTAAGCCTGGCAACGGTCGATGCCGTCTGACGCGGGGAACTCGTTCCCCGGAAAAATGCCGCCCAGCGAGGCGGCTTTTTCGTGGCAGGTTGCCGCGAGGCTTGTCAGGGCAGCACAGGGCGGGGAGACTCGGTATAATGCGCGCAGCGGACGGCTCCATGTGAGGGAGTCCTGTCATACTGGATGTTGGGAGGAACACTGATGGCACGTAGAAGGGTTGTGGTGACCGGGCTGGGACTGGTCACGCCGGTGGGGAATAGCGTCGAAGAGAGCTGGGCCAACATCAAGGCCGGCATGAGCGGCATTACCCCCATCGAGCACTTCGATGCCAGCGGTTGCGCGACGCGCTTTGGCGGCTCGATCAGGGACTTCGATATCAGCCCCTACCTGAACCCCAAGGAGGCCCGCAAGATGGATCACTTCATCCAGTATGGGGTGGCCGCCGGGGGGCAGGCGATCGAGGATTCGGGGCTCCAGTGCACCGAGGAGAACGCCGCGAGGATCGGCGTGGCTATCGGGTCCGGTATCGGCGGTCTGCCGATGATCGAGCATAACCATAGCGCCATGCTCAAGAGCGGCCCGCGGCGCATTTCGCCGTTCTTTGTGCCCGGCTCGATCATCAACATGATCTCTGGCAACCTGGCCATCATTCACGGATTTCGCGGTCCCAACATCGCCATCACGACCGCCTGCACCACCGGTACTCATAATATCGGGTACAGTGCCCGCACCATTGCCTACGGTGACGCCGATGTGATGATCTGCGGCGGCGCCGAGATGGCGACCACTCCCCTGGGTCTGGGCGGCTTTTCCGCGGCCCGGGCGCTCTCCACCCGCAATGATGACCCCGAGGCGGCCAGCCGTCCCTGGGACCGCGACCGCGACGGCTTCGTGCTCTCCGACGGTGCCGGTGTGCTGGTGCTGGAGGAGTACGAGCACGCCAAGGCCCGCGGCGCGAGCATCTACGCCGAGCTGACCGGCTTCGGCATGAGCGACGACGCCTACCACATGACGGCCCCACCTGAGGACGGCAGGGGGGCGGCGCTCTCCATGAGCAACGCCATTCGCGATGCCGGTCTTGACCCCTCGGCCATCCACTATATCAATGCCCACGGCACCTCTACCATGGCCGGCGATCTGGCCGAGAGCCGTGCGGTGGAAAAGGTGATGGGAGCGGCGGCGAAGTCCGTGGCGGTGAGCTCCACCAAGTCGATGATCGGCCACCTGTTGGGTGCCGCCGGTGCCGTAGAGGCGGTGTTCTCCATCCTGGCCATTCGCGACCAGGTGGCGCCTCCTACCATCAACCTGGATAATCCCCAGGAGGGCTGCGATCTCGACTATGTGCCGCACACCGCTCGTGAGATGAAGATCGATGTGGCGCTGTCGAACTCCTTTGGTTTTGGCGGAACCAACGGCACCCTGGTCTTCTCCCGGGTGTGAGG
>PWIZ01000281.1 GCA_003560175.1 Halomonas sp.
GTCGCGGTGGGTCAGCTTGAACCAGGCGCGGGCGAAGCAGTCCTTGAAGTACTCGGGATCCGCCATGAACTTCTCGCAGATGGCGCGGTACTTCGGATCCATCTTCATCGCCATGTCGGCGTCGGTCATGATCGGGTTGTGGCGCTGGGAGGGATCGGTGGTATCGACCGGCTTGTGCTCCTCCTTGATGTCGATGGGCTCCCACTGCCAGGCGCCGGCGGGGCTCTTCTTCAGCTCCCACTCGTAGCCGAACAGCAGCTCGAAGTAGCCCATGTCGAACACGGTGGGGTTGGTGGTCCAGGCGCCCTCGATGCCTGAGGTGACGGCGTTGGTGGCCTTGCCGCCCATGTGCGGGTTCATCCAGCCGAAGCCCTGGTTTTCCACGTCGGCCGCTTCCGGCTCCGGCCCCAGCGCCTCGGCGTCACCGTTACCGTGACACTTGCCGACGGTGTGGCCACCGGCGGTCAGGGCCGCGGTCTCCTCGTCGTCCATCGCCATGCGGGCGAAGGTGACGCGAACCTGCTCGGCGGTCTTGAGCGGGTCGGGCTGGCCGTTCACCCCTTCCGGGTTCACGTAGATCAGACCCATCTGCACCGCGGCCAGCGGGTTCTCCATGGTGTCCGGCTTCTCGACGTTTTCGTAACGCTCATCGGATGGCGCCAGCCACTCCTTCTCCGCCCCCCAGTAGATGTCCTGCTCCGGGTGCCAGATGTCCTCGCGACCGTAGGAGAAGCCGAAGGTCTTGAAGCCCATGGATTCGTAGGCGACGTTGCCGGCCAGGATGAAGAGGTCGGCCCAGCTGATCTTGTTGCCGTACTTCTTCTTCAGCGGCCACAGCAGGCGGCGCGCCTTGTCCAGGTTGCCGTTGTCGGGCCAGGAGTTGATCGGCGCGAAGCGCTGGTTGCCGGTGCCGGCGCCGCCGCGCCCGTCGGCGACACGGTAGGTGCCTGCCGCGTGCCAGGCCATGCGGATCATCAGGCCGCCGTAGTGGCCCCAGTCTGCCGGCCACCACTCTTGGCCGTCGGTCATCAACGCATGCATATCTTTCTTCAGGGCGTCGTAGTCGAGGGTCTTCACCGCCTCGCGGTAGTCGAAGTCCTCGCCCATCGGATTGGACTTGCTGTCGTGCTGATGGAGGATGTCCAGTTTGAGGTTTTCCGGCCACCAGGCGGTAACGTCCGCTTTGCCCTGGGTGTTACCCCCGTGCATTACCGGACACTTGCCTGTGTTCTGCTGATCACCCATAGCGCTCTCCAATCTCGGCTGCGTTGGTGGAACTGCCACCTCTGTATAGACGATGACGCTCCGGCGGGACAATGAGCCATATCAACCTTCGGCCACCGGGTGGCCCTGGCTGCGGCCCCGCGCCCCTATACAGCCAACCTACGCCCTTTACATTCATTAGCACAAGGCGAGATTGCCGACCGCGACGATAGCTAATCTTCATCGGCAGGCAGCGGTGGAGGTGCTACGCCTGCCGCCCTCACGATGGCGAGCACCCCGGTTTTTATACGGGGACGGCTGATGTAATAATATGCCCCTTAACTACAATTATCGCCCGATGCCCAGATCGACACGCCCTCCTGGCCTGCCTGGTGCGGTATCGAGGCGGCCTCAGGAGGTCTCTTGTTCAAGCGGTTGATGCCCGGTGCCCTGAGTCGGCGCCTGCAGACCCTTCAGGGGCGTCTGCTGGTGGGGCTGGTGATGACCTGGCTGGCCATCATCGGCCTGCTGCTGGGCGTGGCCTGGGGCATCGGCCAGACGCTGGTGCGAGACGCCAGCCTCTCCCACCTGGGGTATCAGGCAGAGGTATTGAGCCAGGGACTGCAGGACCGGCTCAGCCAGCGCCTGGCGGCGCTGACTCACTTCTCGGACCAGCTGGCCGAAGGCCCGAACGGTGAGGTGGCGGAGCGCCTCGAGCAGAACCGCAGCCTGCTGGCCTATTTCGAGGGCATCATGATCACGGATGCCGAGGGCAGGGTGGTGGCCGACCTGCCGGAAGTGCCCGGCCGCGTCGGTCTCGAGACGGCTTCCACAGAATACTTCCCGATGCTGCGCCACTCCCGCTGGCCCTATGTGAGCCGGCCCTTCATCGGTCGGGCCAGCGGGCAGCCGCTGGTGCTGATGCTGGTGCCCCGTTTCACCGACGATGGGAACTTCGATGGCGCGGTGGGCGGTCTCCTCAATCTGGCCCATGGCCAGTTCTTTCGCAGCATCGCCTCCCTGACCTTCCAGCACGCCGGGCACGTGGCGATCTTCACGGCCGACGGCGCCCCGGTGTTCGTGCCCACCTCCCTGAACGGGACCGTCGAGGCACTGCTGCGACGCGATCCGCCGGATTTCCAGCTGGCGCTGGATGGCTGGGAAGGTGAGGCCCGCCATGAGCTGGAAGGCAGTACCATGCTGGCGGCCTACCGGCAGGTGTGGGAGTCCGACTGGGTGGTGGCTATGATGATGCCCCGTGAGTCGGTAATGGCCCCCCTGCAGGCGTTCCTCGAGCGGCTGTGGTGGACCTGGCTGGTGGTCGCCCTGTTGCTGCTGGCGGTCACCCGCTGGTGGGTGGGCCGCCAGCTGACCCCGCTGCACCGCCTGGAGGGGCAGATTGCCGAGGTCGGTGCCGGCACACGCCAGCGGCTGGCGCTGTCGACCGACCTCCAGGAACTCACCCAGGTGTCCGATGCCTTCAACCGACTGGAGCATGAACGCGGCGAGGCTCTCGATAACCTGCGTGACCGAGAGGTCTTTCTCGACGCCGTGCTGGGTTCGACGCCGACGGGCATGTTCATCGCCGATCTCGAGGGGCGCGTCACTTACCTGAACCCGGCGCTGCAGTCGCTTCTCGGCCTGTCGGCCACCGATCCGGGCGGTAATGTCTGGGCGCGGATTCACGTGGATGACCGTCAGGATGCCGTCGATCTCTGGCGACACACCCTCGAGCATGGCAGCGACTTCGTCCGCCAGCTGAGGATTCATGACGACAGGGGCAGTCAGCTCTGGATCGAAGTGCATGCCAGCCGAGTGCTGGGTCGCAGCGAGCCGCTGGGTTACGTCGGAACGGTCAAGGACATCACCGAGCGGCAGCACCAGGAAGCCCTGCAGCGCTGGGAGGCCGAGCACGATCCGCTGACCGGCCTGCTCAACCGGCGGGGCTTCGAGCGCCGCCTGGAAGAGGCGCTGGCCGACTTCACCAAGACCGGTACCCCTTCGGTGGTGATCCTCTTCGATCTGGATCACTTCAAGCCGGTCAATGACGAGGGTGGGCACGCGCTCGGCGATGAGCTGCTGCGACGCTTGGCCCAGGTGGTGGCCTGGGAGATCCGGGCCAGCGACCACCTGGGGCGCCAGGGCGGCGACGAGTTCGGCATGCTGCTGCCGAGTTGTACCCTCGGTCACGCCCAGAAGATTGCCGAGTCGGTCCGCGACGCCGTTGCCCAGGTCAGCGTGACCCACGCGGGCAAGGAGTATTTCGTGACCGCCAGCATCGGGCTGACCCAGTTCATGGAGGGCGATGACGCCATCGGTTCGGTGCTGGCTCGTGCCGACGGGGCCAGCTACGACGCCAAGCGTCGGGGGCGTAACGTCGTGGTGGTGGATCGGGGAGAGGCCGGTTGCGCGGCGGGTGTCGGGGCATATTGAGCTTGCGCTAGTCTGGCGGTGTTCACGTCTCGGCACCGGGCAGCGCTAGCTCCCTGACCTCGCCCATCAGGAAGTCGCGGTTGGCCTCCAGCGCCTCGCGCAGGAAGTCCCACAGCAGGCGCACCCGGGCCAGGCGGCGCTGCTCCTGGCGAGCGGTGATCCAGAACTGGCGGTCGACCGCGACCTCCTCCTTCAGCACGTTGACGAGTGACTCCGAGGTGCTGGCCATGAAGCAGGGCAGTACCGCCAGCCCCGCGCCGTGCAGGCAGGCGGCGTGCTGGGTGGTCACGCTGGTGCTGCGCATGGCGAAGTGCGGGCCGGGGTGGCCGACCACCGCGGGGTCGAGCAGCGGCTCCAGGTAGCTGAGCTGCTCGCTGAAGATCAGGTCGTCCACGTAGCCGATCAGGCGGTGCTCGCCCAGCTCGGCAAGCCGCTGCGGACGGCCGTGGCGGTCGAGATACCCCTCGCTGGCGTAGAGCCGCAGCCGGTAGTCGCATAGCCGCGAGATCACCAGGCCCGGGCTCACCGGGCGCTCCACGGTGATGGCCAGGTCCGCCTCGTGGCGGCTCAGGTTGACCACCCGGGGCAGGGCGAGCAGATCCAGAGTCACCCCGGGGTGGCGTTCACAGAAGGCCGAGAGCAGCGGGGCGATCACCCAGGTGCCGAAGCCCTCGGTCACCCCCAGGCGGATCTGCCCGCTGATCTGGTGATTCTTGTCGGTCAGGCTCTCGCTGGCCTCGAAGGCGTGGCGGGCCATCTCCTCGGCGTGGGCGAGCAGCTGCTGGCCGGCCTCCGTCAGATGGTACCCATGGGTGCTGCGCTCGAAGAGCTGAGTGTTGAGTTTCTGTTCGAAACGCCGGGTGCGCCGCGACAGGGTGGAGTGGTCCAGCCCCAGCCGGCGGGCGGCATCGGTGAGCCGCTGGCTGCGTGCCACCTCGAGAAAGATCTGGATATCCTGCCAGTCGAGCATGGGTCCTCTCTTCGTTGCCGGCTCAAGCCGCTGTTTGTGCATGAGTGCACAAACAATGTGCCCGAGTGCCCGTTGTCACGCCATCCGACCTCTGGATAGACTGGCTCCCATCGCATTCCGTGTTTTTATACACACAAAGTCTAATGCCGGGGCGATCCATGCCAACCCCCAACAACAAGCCGATTCCCCGGCAGTGAACGCATAGAGAGGAGCACGCCCATGTCAGTCCGCGAAATCCCCATGGTTATCGATGGCCAGGCCATCCAGTCCCAGAGCCAGGAGTGGCGCGACGTGGTCAACCCGGCCACCCAGGAAGTGGTCGCCCGGGTGCCGTTCTGCACCGCGGAGGAGGTGGAGCGGGCCGTGGCCAGCGCCAAGGAGGCCTTCAAGACCTGGCGCAAGGTCCCGCTGGGCAAGCGCATGCGCATCATGCTCAAGCTCCAGGCGCTGATCCGCGACAACACCGCCGAGCTGGCCGCCCTGATCACCGAGGAGCACGGCAAGACCCTGCCCGACGCCGAGGGTGAAGTGGGCCGCGGCCTGGAAGTGGTGGAGCACGCCTGCTCGATCACTTCCCTGCAGCTGGGCGAACTGGCCGAGAACGCCGCCAGCGAGGTGGACGTCTACACCATGCACCAGCCGCTGGGCGTGGGTGCGGGCATCACCGCCTTCAACTTCCCGATCATGCTGCCCTGCTTCATGTTCCCGCTGGCCATCGCCACCGGCAACACCTTCGTGCTCAAGCCCTCCGAGCAGGACCCGAGCTCCACCATGCGCCTGGTCGAGCTGGCCCAGGAAGCGGGCATTCCGCCCGGGGTGCTCAACGTGGTCCACGGCGGGCCGGACGTGGCCAACCAGATCGCCGACCATGCCGACATCAAGGCGCTCTCATTCATCGGCTCCACTCACGTGGGCTCGCTGCTCTACAACCGCGCCGCCGCCGCCGGCAAGCGCATGCAGTCCATGATGGGCGCCAAGAACCACTGCGTGGTGATGCCGGATGCCAACCGCAGCCAGGCCATCAACAACCTGCTCGGCTCCGCCTTCGGCGCCGCCGGTCAGCGCTGCATGGCCAACTCGGTGGTGGTGCTGGTGGGCGAGGCACGCGAGTGGCTGGATGACCTCGTCGACGGTGCCCGCAACATGAAGGTCGGTCCCGGCACCCAGCGCGACGCCGACCTGGGTCCGCTGGTCTCCCCCCAGGCCAAGGAGCGCGTGGAGCGGCTGATCACCGCCGGCGAGAAGGAGGGTGCCAGGCTGCTGGTGGACGGCCGCGGCTACGAGGTGTCGGGCTACGAGCACGGCAACTTTGTCGGCCCCACCCTGTTCGCCGACGTGACCGCGGAGATGACCATCTATCGCGAGGAGATCTTCGGTCCGGTGCTGTGCGTGGTGAGCGTCGAGACCCTGGACGACGCCATCGAGTTCATCAACGCCA
>PWIZ01000424.1 GCA_003560175.1 Halomonas sp.
CGCGCTGCCCTGCCGGGGCTCGTGCGCCGGGTGCTGCCCGGCGGCCACCATCTACACCTGGAGGCGGCGGCGGTCGACAACGTTGCCGCATCGATCAGCGCCTGGGTCGAGGAGGCTGCTGCCACCGCAGGGGAGGGGGGCGCATGAACGGGGAAGAGGAAGTGACGGGAGCGAGCCCTACGGGCAAGCGGGTTGCCCTGGTGCTGGGCAGCGGGGGCGCGCGTGGCTATGCCCACATCGGGGTCATCGATGAGCTCGAGGCGCGAGGCTACCGGATAGTGGCGATCGCCGGCTGCTCCATGGGTGCCCTGATCGGCGGCGTTCATGCGGCCGGGCAACTGGAGGGCTACCGTGATTGGGTCTGTCGCCTCGACTACTTCGATGTCCTCAAGCTGGTGGACGTTACCTGGAGCCCCATGGGCGCCATGCGTGCCAACAAGGTGATGGAGAAGCTGGCGTCCCTGGTCGGTGACGTGCTCATCGAGGACCTGTCGATCCCTGTTACCACCGTCGCCACCGACCTCACGCGTCAGCGTGAGGTGTGGTTCCAGAGCGGGCCGCTACTGGAGGCGATCCGTGCCTCCATCGCCGTGCCCGGGGTGATCACCCCGGTGCACCGCGGGGATCAGGTGCTGGTGGACGGCGGTCTGCTCAACCCGCTGCCGATCATCCCCACCGTGGCAGCCGATGCCGACTTCGTCCTGGCCGTCAACGCCACCGCGCACAGCCCCCGCCCGGTCACCCTTGAGGAGTTGCTGCCGCCCGAGGAGGCGGCCGAGGAGCGGGCGCGAGAGGAGGACCGTGATGCCCTTGGCATCGGATTCAGCGGCTGGATCGAGGAGGTGAAGAGCGCCGCCGGCCGCTGGTTCAACGGCCTGGGTGCAGGCAACGGGGGAGGCGATGACGAGGAGAGCGACCAGAGCGAGATCGGCATTCGACGCCGCGAGTGGGGCAGGCTGGACATGGTACTGGAGTCCTTCGATATCACCCAGGCGGCCCTGGCGAAGTACAAGGTGGCGGGCTACCCCCCCGACCTGCTGATCGAGGTGCCCAAGACGGTCTGCGGTGCTTACGAGTTCTATCGGGCCGAGGCCCTGATCGCCCTGGGTCGCCATCTGACGGCGGAGGCGCTGGATCGCTTCGAGGGGTCCAGCCATCCCGGCTCTGGAAAACGAGGCGTCGTGGCGGAGTCCCAGCCGCTCTCCCCGGGCGCGCGTGAGCCAAGCGACTGAGTCAGGCCTCTCCGCGGCGGCGCAGCAGCACGTAGACGGCGCCGGTGCCGCCATCGGCCTCGATGGCCGAGGTGAAGGCCAGCACGGCCGGCCACTCCCGCAGCCAGGCGTTCACATGGCTCTTGATGATCGGGTAGTCGCTGATGGCGCCCCAGGCCTTGCCGTGGACCACCAGCACGCAGCGGCGCCCCTCGGCGCTCGCCTCGCGCAGGAAGGCCTCTAGCTCGGTTCGGGCCTCCTCGAGAGTGTAGCCGTGCAGGTCCAGCCCCGACTCCCAGGCCAGCTGGCCGCGCTTGAGTCGCTGGCGGGTCCGCCAGGGCAGGTCGGGTAGGGCGAATTCCAGATACTCCGAAGGGCGAACGGCCTCGACGCGACCGTCGGAGGTGCGGCCGCTGCCGCCGGCCTCGCCCACGGCCTGGGCGGCGGCGCGGCGAACGGCGGCGGCCTCCTCCTCGCGGCGCGGACGACCGGGGTCGGCGCGATTGGTGCGCAGTCGGCGCACCCCCGCCTCACGCAGCGCCTGGCGGAAGGCGCTGATCTCGTCGTCGTCCGGGCTGTGGCGGTCTCGGCTCATGGCGATTGGGGCCAGTTGGGTGCAGGGAGGCCAGTATAACCAGCGTGGCGTGGCTGTGAACCGTCCCGGCGGTTACAATTGGCTTCTCTCGCCGACAACCACAGGACACCACGTGGCCGCCCGCAACGATTCCCTCTCGACCCTGACCCTTCCCGACGCCGAGCTGCGCGATGGCCTGGTGACCCTGCGCGACTGCCTGCGCTGGGCGGCCAGCGAGTTTCACCTGGCCGGACTTTTCTTCGGCCATGGCACCGAGTCCGCCTGGGACGAGGCGGTGGCGTTGACCCTGGGCGCTCTGCATCTGCCCTGGAACGTGGACCCGGCGGTGCTCGACGCACGCCTGCTGCCCGTCGAGCGCGGCCGCATCGTGGGTTTGGTGCGCGAGCGCATCACCACGCGCCGCCCGCTGCCCTACCTGCTGGGCGAGGCCTTCTTCGCCGGCTACCCCTTCGACGTGGACGAGCGGGTGCTGATCCCGCGCTCGCCCATCGCCGAGTTGATCGAGCACGGTTTCGCCGCCTGGTTCCCCGAGGAGCCGCCGGCCCGGATCCTCGACCTGTGCGCGGGCTCCGGCTGTATCGGCATCGCCACCGCCCTGCACCTGCCCACCTGCGAGGTGGATCTCGGCGATATCAGCCAGGAGGCCCTGGCGGTGGCCCGTCAGAACATCACGCGCCACGATGTGGGAGGCCGGGTGCGTGCCGTCGAGTCCGACCTCTTTGCCGCCCTGCCCGGTCGCTATGATCTGATCGTCTGCAACCCGCCCTACGTGGATGCCCGGGACCTGGCCGCCATGCCCGCCGAGTTTCGCCACGAACCGGCCCTGGCACTGGGCGCCGGTAGCGACGGCCTGGAGATCGTTCGACGCATTCTGGGCAAGGCACGACAGCACCTCACCGAGCGTGGCGTGCTGATCGTCGAGGTCGGCAACTCCGACCATCACCTGGAGACCGCCTTTCCCGAGGTGCCCTTCCTGTGGCTCGAATTCGAGCGCGGCGGCCAGGGGGTATTCGCCCTTACCGCCGATGAACTCGACGCCCATGCGGCGTCCTTCGCCTGATCCACGCCCCCTCAAGGAGAAGCGCCCATGTCCGGCAACACCTTCGGCAAGCTGTTCACCGTCACCACCTTCGGCGAGAGCCACGGCCCCGCACTCGGTGCCATCGTCGATGGCTGCCCGCCAGGGTTGCCCCTCAGCGAGGAAGAGCTGCAGCGTGACCTCGACCGTCGTCGTCCGGGCACCTCGAGACACACCACTCAGCGCCGCGAGCCCGACCAGGTGAAGATCCTCTCCGGTGTCTTCGAGGGGGTCACCACCGGTACCTCGATCGGCCTGCTGATCGAGAACACCGACCAGCGCTCCGGGGACTACTCCAAGATCAAGGACCAGTTCCGTCCGGCCCACGCCGACTACAGCTACCACCACAAGTACGGCATCCGTGATTACCGCGGCGGCGGGCGTTCCAGCGCTCGTGAGACCGCCATGCGGGTGGCGGCGGGTGCCATTGCAAAGAAGTTCCTCGCCACTCAGGGCATCCTCGTGCGCGGCTTCATGAGCCAGCTGGGGCCCATCGAGATCGCCTTCAAGGAGTGGGCGGCGGTGCATGACAACCCCTTCTTCTGTCCCGACCCGGCACGGGTGCCAGAACTCGAAGCCTACATGGACCAGCTGCGCCGGGATCAGGACTCCGTGGGCGCGAAGATCACCGTGGTGGCCGAGGGCGTGCCGCCTGGACTCGGTGAGCCGGTATTTGATCGTCTGGACGCCGAACTGGCCCATGGCCTGATGAGCATCAACGCGGTGAAAGGCGTGGAGATCGGCGAGGGCTTTGCCTCCGTGGCCCAGCGCGGCAGTGAGCACCGCGACGAGATGACTCCCGAGGGGTTCCTCTCCAATCACGCCGGCGGGGTGCTTGGCGGCATCTCCAGCGGCCAGGCCATCGTTGCCCACCTGGCGCTCAAGCCCACCTCCAGCATCACCACGCCGGGGCGCAGCATCGACGTCCACGGAAATGCGGTGGAGGTGGTCACCAAGGGGCGGCATGACCCCTGCGTGGGCATTCGCGCCACGCCCATCGCCGAGGCGATGATGGCGCTGACGCTGATGGACCACCTGCTTCGCCATCGCGCCCAGAATGCCGAGGTGTGCGTGGAGACCCCGGTGTTGCGTTGAGGAGGTCTCCTCCGGTCACTGAACGGGCTGCTACACTCCCTGACAACACCACCGCAAGGGCAACGCCATGAAGATCAATGTCGAATTCGACCTGACCCCCGACGAGTTTCGCCAGTCGCTGGGCCTGCCCGATGTGGCGGTCTTCCAGCAGCAGATGCTTGATCAGATCAAGAAGCAGATGGAGTCGGGTGTCGAGGGCTATGACCCCATGAGCCTGATGCAGCCCTACCTGCAGCAGTCGGGGATGGGGCAGGGCCTGACCCAGGGGCTTTCCCAGGGAGTATCCCAGGGGCTCTCCCAGGGATTGTCCAGCTTCGGCACCTACCAGCAGATGATGCTCGACATGCTGAAGCAGGCCAGTCAGAGCGCGTCCAGGGAGACACCTGACGAGACCAGGGAGGCGAAGAGCGACGCATCGCCCGCGTCTGCATCCGCTGCGTCACCTTCGTCCACTGCCTCCACGAGCGAGACCGGCAAGAGCGCAGACAGTCGCAGTTCGGCGAAGAAGGGCACCGCGAGCGCACGCTCCCGGGCAAAACCCAAGAGCGAGTAGTCCCCCTTAGCCTTTCATCGTCTTGCAACATTGAGCATGTCAGACTACGCTTTGTGCATTGCAACATGATGTCGGGCGCGCCGCCCGCAAACCTTTTTTTGTTTCGGGAGCAACCGCCATGCAAGACAAGATGATCGAAAACTTCAACGAGCAGACTCGCCAGTTCTTCGAGCCGATGCGTAAGCTCAACTCCCTGATGCTGGACAACATGGAAAAGCTGACCCAGTACCAGATGGAGTCCATGAAGCGCTACAGTCAGCTCGGTACCGAGCGTCTCCGTGACGCCAGCGATATCAGCGACTCCGACTCCATGCAGGCGTTCAGCGCTCGCCAGGCCGAGGTAATGAATCAGCTCTCCCAGCAGATGCTGGAGGATGCCAAAGCGCTGTCAGAGATGAGCATGGAGTTCAAGACCGAGCTGGAGACGCTGTTCGCCGAGCAGGCCAAGCTGACCGAGAAGGTCGCCGCCAAGGCTGCCGGTGGTCAGCCGGACAAGGCCGAAACCGCCAAGGCCGAAACTGCCAAGGCCACCTCCGCACGCGGTGCCAGCAAGAGCTGAGCCGTCGTCGCCGGACGAACATCCGGCGGCACGTCCATGCGTGTCGCTGGACAAGTCGCTACTCGTTGGTTACGAGTGGCGAGTTTTGTTTTTCTAAGCCGGATCCCGAAGGGTGATCGGCGCGCCAGGAGGGGTCAATGCATCCAGGGGTTGAAGCACCGACACAGGCCGAGCTCGAGGCGTGGAACGCCCAGCTCAAGGAGATTGGCGAAGAGTACCGTGCTCTGATGGGTGATCTGCTGGAGAAGATCGTGCCCAGCGATGCTGCCGATTCCGTTTACGGGGACATGCGCGACAGCTTCCAGGCGGCGGCCGAGTCGCTGATGGGCAATCCTCCTCAGCTCTGGCAGACCCAGGCGCGGCTGATGCAGGACCAGTTCCAGCTGTGGCAGAACGGGATGCGCTCCATGGCCGGCGAGGAGGTCGAGCCGCTGGTGACGCCGCCCAAGGGCGACCGTCGCTTCAAGGACGACGCCTGGACCAGCGACCCCTACTACCTGGCGATCATGCAGCAGTACTTGCTGTTCTCCCGCACGGTCGAGGAACTGATCGAAGGCCTCGATTTGCCCACCGACCAGAAGCATCGGCTGAACTTCTATTCTCGTCAGATGGTTAACGCCATGGCGCCGACCAACTTCGCGTCCACCAATCCCGAGGTGATGCGCAAGACAATCGAGACCCGCGGTCAGAATCTGGTGGACGGGCTCGCCAGGCTGCGCGAGGACCTGGGCAACTCCGCCGAGGGTCTCAATGTCACCATGACCGACCGCAGCGCCTTCGAGGTCGGCCGCAACATCGCCGTGACGCCGGGCTCGGTGGTCTACGAGAACGAACTGATCCAGCTGATCCAGTACACGCCGACCACCGAGGAGGTCTTCAAGACCCCGCTGCTGATTGTTCCGCCCTGGATCAACAAGTACTACATCCTCGATCTACGCGAGGAC
>PWIZ01000248.1 GCA_003560175.1 Halomonas sp.
CACGAAGCTCTCGTGGGCGGTGGGTGAGCCGTGGCCCTCCAGGGCGAAGGCGGCCTGGCCGCGCACGGTGAGCAGGCTGACCTCGCGTTCGATCTGGTCCTCCACCTGGCGCAGGCTGACCAGGCCGAGATCGGCCATCTTCAGCGCGGTGCGGTTGGCGCTCACCTTGAGCGCCTCGCGGGCGGCCAGCTCGTAATAGCGGGCGCCGCGGGCGTAGTGGCCGCTGCGCCGCAGGTGGGTGGCGAAGTCCCCGGGGTGGCGGCTGATCCACATCGGGAAGCGCTCCTCGATCAGCTCGACCACCTGGCGGTGGATCGCCGTGCGCACGTCCCGCGGGCAGGAGAGATAGGCGGCCTCCTGCAGCAGCTGGTGGGTGAACTGGAACTCGCGGCCGTCCTCGTCGCCCTCCACCGGTTCGATGATCTCCAGGCGGCGCATCTGCTCCAGGGCGTGGCTCAGGCGCGGCTTCTCCCAGCCGCTGCACACGGCCAGGAAATCGAAACGGAAGCGCCGGCCGAGCACCGCCGCGGCGTGGGCCACCTCGCGGTCGACGTCGAGCTGGTCGATGCGGCTGGCCAACAGGCCCAGCAGGCCGTGGGGCAGCTCGTCCAGGTGGACGCTGCGCCCTTCCCGGCGGTCCATGTCCACCCGGCGGCAGATCTCCTGCAGGTAGAGCGGTACGCCGTCGCAGCGCTCGATGATCTGGCCGCGCAACCGTGGGCTCAGGTGAATGCGGTAGCGGCGAGCGAGCTGGGAGAGCAGCCGCGAGGATTGCATGGCATCGAGCCGGCCCAGGGAGATCTGCTGGTCCCAGTGCAGCCGCGCCGGCAGCGCCTCACGGCCGTGGTGGCTGGCCACCAGCATGAAGCCACAGTTGATCGGCAGGCGCGCCTGCAGGCCGGCCAGCAGCTTGAAGCTGGGCTCGTCGAGCCACTGCAGGTCGTCGATCATCAGCACCAGGGTGCGCTCGGCGGCGAAGGTCGTGATCAGGCGTTGCAGCAGGCCCACCACCAGCTCCACCGCCTCGCCGCTCTGGGTGAGCACGGCCACCTCGCGGGGCTCACGCACACCCATCGCCTCTTCCAGCAGCTGCCGGCGGGGCTCGTCGAGGTCGGGTAGCGCCAGGGACTCGTACAGGCCGGCCAGGGACTCGGGGGTGAGCGGGGCGTTCAGGCGCCAGCGCAGCAGCTGACGGGCCACGCCGTAGGGCTCCTGCACCGAGAGCCGCGTGGTGGGCTGCCAGCAGATGGCGGCATCGCGGCTCTGCTCGAGCTGGCGAAAGCCGACCATCAGCGCCGACTTGCCCATGCCGGAGGGGCCGCGCACCAGCACGCTCTGGCGCAGGCCGATGCCGGCCCGGGCCAGGGCGTCGCGCAGGGTGCGCAGCTGGGTCTCGCGGCCCACCAGGCTGGGGGGCAGCGCCTCGCGGCCGCCCTCATTGGCACCAAGAACGAGAGCCCGCAGGCGCACCCGGCCGTCGCTGGCCACCAGCCGCGAGCTGAGCCGCGGCTGCAGGTCCAGGGCCGGGGGCATGTGCTGGCTGGCCTCCTGGGAGATCACCAGCTCGCTGCCCTCGGCGGCAGACATCAGCTCCAGCGAGCCCTGGGTGACCTGACCCAGCGGATCGACCAGGCCGCGCTCCGGCAGGTAGACCACCCGGCCGCTATTGAGCCCGGCGGCGAGCTCCACCTTGGGGGGATCGCCCTCCCCGCTCCAGTGGCGGCGGCTCTCCTCGGGAAGCATGCACCGACAATGTTCGTAGAGCGCCACCAGCTCGGCGAGCTGATGGGCGGGACCGTGGGTGCCGAAGCAGGCCAGGCCCAGGCCGCCGGTGGCGCCGGGCAGCCAGAAGCCGCCCAGGTGGTGGCACTGCTCCTCCAGCCAGCGCAGCAGCTCGACCTGCAGCATCAGGCAGGCGCGGCTCGACGGTCGGCTGGAGAGATCGCCCTTGAGGCGCAGGCGAATGGCCATCACCGAGAGCTGACGCTGCTCGATCTCCTCCTCGCGCAGGGGCGCGCTGTCCGGCGCCAGGGTGCGGGCGAAGCCCAGCCCCCCTGCCACGGCAGCGTCGGCATGGGAGTCGGACCAGTAGCGGGCCAGCTGCAGGAAAGCGGGCTCGGGCTGCTGGCCGGAGAGCGCCAGCAACTGCAGATAGGCATTGTAGTGCTCGTGGGCGGCGGCCAACTGGCCCTGCTCGGCCAGCTGACGCACCAGCCGCTCGTGGAAGGGGCCGTAGCCCGAGAAGCGGCTGACCATGTCCACCAGCAGGCGGTCGGGGACGCTGTCGTGCTGCTCCAGCACCGCCTCGGCGAAGCGGATCACCCGCTGACGCCAGTCGCTGCGCACCTGCACCAACCAGCGCTGGAAGTCGCCGCAGTTATTGAGCTGCAGCTCCTCGGCGAGATCGCCCCGGTAGTGCTCGAGCATCGCGGCCAGGGTCGGCAGGTCGCGTTCGCCCTCCAGCAGGCGCTGCACCTCGTGAAGGTCGAACAGCCAATCCTGCGGCAGGCGGAAGGCGATGGTCTGACGCGAGACGGCAAGCACCTCGTCGGCGTGCTCGCCCAGGGACTGGCGCAGGCAGTGCAGCGCGTGGCGCAGGTTGGTGCGCCCGGAGGAGAGGCCTTGGTCGGGCCACAGCAGCTCGGCCAGGGTCGCGCGGCTCACCGGCTGGTTGTGCAGCAGCAGGTAGACCAGCAGCGCCTTGACCTTGTCGTAACTGAACTGCGTCAGCACATCCTCGCCGAGGGTCAGCGAGAAGTGGCCTAGGAGGGCCAGCCGATCCGTTTGTGGGGTATCGGCGACGTCAGTTGCATCTCGCATGGTGTCGTTCCTGCGTATCATGGGGCCGGTCTTACGCCGGCACGCCACTGTGAAAACGGAACGCCGTGTCGGGCGTCTGCACCAGCTCGGCTTCGCGATCGGCGAAGAAGGCGATACGGGACTCGATGGGCGATGCGGCCAGGTGGCGGGCCAGCATCAGGTAGTCCTCGTAATGGCGCCCTTCCGACTTAACCAGAGTGCGGTAGAACTTGGCAAGCTCGGGGTCCAGGTGGGGAATCAGCCGCGCGAAGCGCTCGCAGCTGCGCGCCTCGATAAAGGCGCCGATGATCAGGATGTCCACCAGCCGGGCCGGCTCCTCGGGGCGCACGTGGCGGCGCAGCCCCTCGGCGTAGCGCGAGGCGCTGATGTGGCGATAGGGAATGCCCCGCGCCGCCATCAGCGCCACCACCTGCTCGAAGTGCAGCAGCTCCTCCCGGGCCAGCTGGCTCATCTTGGTGAGCAGCAGCGGCTGATCCACGTAGCGGTAGAGCAGGCTCATGGCCGTGGAGGCGGCCTTCTTCTCGCACTGGGCGTGGTCGATCAGCAGCAGCTCGGGATTCTCCAGCGCCCAGGCCACCCAGGCATCCGGGGTACGACAGCTCAGAAAGTCGAGCAGCTCGGCGGACAGCAGATCATCGGCACTGGCGCTGACGGGCTCGGGCAGGGTCACGGACATGAGGGTCTCTCGGCAGAACGTTCGGGCACGGGGTCGGTTGACGAGGAGCGGCGGCGGGCCTCGGCGGCATCATTGAGCTCGGCGGCCAAGCGGGCGTGGAGTTCGGAGGCGGTGAGGCCTTCGCCCTGCCCCACCGGGGCCAGGCCGTAGCAGGAGAGTTCCTGGATGCGCTCGCGCCCCACCCGCAGCAGCTCCACCGCCCGGGACAACCCCGGCTGATCGGGTCGAAAGCGGATGCGGTGGCGCTTGAGCTGGGCCTCCAGCGCGGCGCCATCCACCAGGCGCAGGTAGCGGCCGGCCACGGCCTCGCGCAGAGCGTCGAGTTCATGGATGCGCACGGCACGCTGGTCGCCCGCCAGGGCGAACCAGTCGCGAATCTCCTTATCGCTGCGCTGACAACCGCGGCAGATGCGGTCGCCCAGGGTGGTGGAACAAAGCCCCACGCAGGGCGAAGCGATGGCGCTCACGCTCTTTCTCTCACGCTCTTTACTCTCAGGGTCGTGCTCTCAAGGTCTGCCACCACTACCTTACCCTCGTTGAATGCAGCGTTGATAATTCAGCAAGATAGTAACGCGAAATGAACGTTTGAAACAGCCGTGACTTGGTGGCGATTGGCACCGCCGCCGCCCAGTGGTGGTAGCTGCGAACGTGGTGCCCGCAGCTTTCGTCGAAGCGTCGAACCGCCCGCAAAGCGTGGCTCCCACCAGTAGCTACAGGTTCAGTGGTAGCTGGATACCCACCAGCAGCAACAGCCTCGGTGGTTGAAGGAAGGCCTTCAAGGCTTGGAGCCACTGGTGGGAGCTGGGCTATGCCCGGCGAATGGCTGTGTTGCCAAGGCTTGGAGCTACTGGTGGGAGATCGGCTGTGCCGAGCGAATAGCGGCGAAGCCGCCTAAGGCACCACCACCACCGGCACGGGGATGCGGGCCAGCACTTCCGGGTCCTCGGTGAAGAGCCGGGTGAGGGTCTGGCGGCCGATCACCAGGGCGCCGCTGCGGGCGTGAGCGAGGAAGCGTTCGAGCGCCGGGGCGGCCATGGGGGCGAGCTCCTCGCGGCCGAGAAATAGCGGATGGTTGCGCGAGGCCTCGGCCAGGGTCTCGCCCCAGGGCAGCGTGGGCGCCTCGCCGCGAATGTAGCGCAGCGGGCCCGGCACCGGCGGGTGGCGCTCGTCCCAGATGATCACGGTGCAGGGCGCCTCCAGCACCAGGCGGCGGCTGGTGGAGCCCAGCCGAGAGCTCCAGCCCCAGCGCGACGAGAGCCCCGCCTTGCCCAGCACCAGCACGTCGCCGGGGGCGGCCTCGGCCAGGGCCTCGCTGACCACCTGGCCGCGGCTCACCTGCAGGCGATGGCGCAGCGCACGCCCCGCCACCGCCTCGTCCAGGGAGCGGGTAATGCGCTGCAGCTGGCGGGCCAGGCTCGCCTCCAGCTCGGCGCTCTGCAGCGGCCGGGCAAGCCCGGTGCTGGCCCCCACCTCCCGGGAGAAGGGGAAGGCCGCGCAGTGCAGCAGGTCGAGATCCTCGATGAAGAGCGCCACCAGCTCGGCGCTGACCTCATCGGCCAGGGCCACCGCCGCGGCCAGGGCGGCCTGGCTCTGGCGGGAGTCGTCCAGCAGCGCCACCACGCGCATCGTCTCGCTGCGCTCACTCATGGTTGCCACCCTTCTGCTTGTGGTCGCCACCCTCCTCATCCGCCGGTGAGTCGTCGGCGGGATCGTGGTGCTTGTCGCCGTTCTTGTCATCGCCTCCGCGGGCGGCCTTCACCGCCTCGCGGAAGGCCACCAGGCGCGCCTGCACCCGGCCGTTGACGCTCTCGGCGGGGAACTGGCCGGAGTCGTCGGCCTCGCCCAGCGCCTCCCCGGCCAGCAGGGCCAGCGCCTCGTCCACCTGGCGCACCGCGAAGATCCGGAAGCGGCCCTCGGCCATGGCCTCGCGCACCGCCGCCTTGAGCATCAGATGCTCCACGTTGCTGGCCGGCAGGATCACCGCCTGGCCGGTGAGCTCGCCGCGGGCGCTGCACACATCGAAGAAGCCCTCGACCTTCTCGTTGACCCCGCCCACCGCCTGCACCTCGCCGTGCTGGTTGATGGAGCCGGTCACCGCGACGCTCTGATCGAGCGCGACCCGGCCGATGGCCGAGACCAGCGCGCACACCTCCGCTAGCGAGGCGCTGTCCCCCTCGATGCCGCCATAGGACTGCTCGAAGGCCAGGCTCGCCGAGAGCGACAGCGGCTGGTCCGGGGCGTAGCGGCCGGCTAGGAAGCGCGACAGGATCATCACCGCCTTGGTGTGGAGGCGCCCGCCCAGGCGCGCCTCGCGCTCGATATCCACTACCTGGCCGGCGCCGGGCCTGGCCGTGGCGGTAATACGGGTCGGCTGGCCGAAGGCGAAATCCCCCAGGGCCAGCACCGATAGCCCGTTCACCTGCCCCACCGCACGGCCGTCGGTGGCGATCATCACCGTGCCGCGG
>PWIZ01000121.1 GCA_003560175.1 Halomonas sp.
AGGGTATCGCAGAGGCGGAAGGCCTCTTCCTTGAAGGGCACCGTGACGTTGGCGCCGCGCCCGCCCTCGGCCACGAAGCGTCGCCAGGCGCCGGCAAAGTCGTCCAGCGGCGCCGCGATGGCGGTGTACTCGATGGCCTCTCCCGTCTGCTCGGCAAAGGCGGCGTGGATGGCCGGCGACTTCGAATGGGCAACAGGATTGCCGAAGACACAGTAGCGATCGGTCATGAGCGGGCCTCCTCTTCGCCCAGCCAGTCTCGGGGGTGAAGATACGCTTCATAGAGCACCGCTTCGGGACTGCCGGCCTCGGGCGCCCAGTCATATTCCCAGCGGGCCAGGGGCGGCATCGACATCAGGATCGACTCGGTGCGCCCACCGCTCTGCAGCCCGAACAGTGTGCCGCGGTCCCACACCAGATTGAACTCCACGTAGCGGCCACGGCGATAGAGCTGAAAGTCTCGCTCGCGCTCGCCCCAGGGGGCCTCGCGGCGGCGCCGCACGATGGGCAGGTAGGCTTCCAGGAAGGCATCACCCACGGCGCGCTGGAAGGCAAAGCACGTCTCGAAGCCGCCCTCGTTGAGGTCGTCGAAGAAGAGCCCTCCCACGCCGCGGGTCTCGTCGCGGTGCTTGAGATGAAAGTAGTCGTCGCACCACGCCTTGTAGCGCGGGTAGACGTCGCCGCCGAAGGGCGCACAGGCGCCCTGCGCCACTCGATGCCAGTGCACCACGTCCTCGAGGACCGGATAGAAGGGGGTGAGGTCGAAGCCACCACCGAACCACCAGACGGGTTCCTCGCCGGGTTTCTCGGCAATGAAGAAGCGGACATTTCCGTGGCTGGTGGGCACATGGGGGTTCTCCGGGTGCAGTACCCAGGAGACGCCCACCGCATGGAAGCTGCGCCCGGCCAGCTCCGGACGGGCCGCGGTGGCCGAGGGGGGCAGGCGTTCGCCATAGACGTGGGAGAAGTTGACCCCGCCCTTCTCGAATACCCGGCCGTGCTCGATCACCCGGGAGCGTCCGCCGCCTCCCTCAGGGCGTTCCCAGGTGTCCTCGCGGAATTCTCCGCCGTCGTCCTCGGCGGCCAGCCCCGCACAGAGGCTGTCCTGAAGGTCGAGCAGGTAGATCTTGACGTCGTCGAGTCGGGCGGGGGCCAAGGCGATCTCCTCGGGAAAGGCAGGTGATAGACAGAAATCAGGCGCGCATCAGCTGGCCAGAGGCCAGGTCGCGGATGGTGCTGGGACGCTCGAGGCCACCGAGCTCGCCCTCGACGATGGCATCGAGCTCATTGTCGAAGATGCGGCGAACCTGGTCGGCGGTCGTGGCCGGCGGCTCGCTGGCCCTGTTGGCCGAGGTGGAGACGATGGGCCCGCCGAAGGCGTTACACAGCGCCGCCACTAGCGGATGGGCGCTGACCCGCAGCGCCACCCTGGTATGGCCGCCGCGGACCAGAGCGTGGCTGCGGCCGTTGTCGGGCACCAGCCAGGTGTGGGGCCCCGGCCAGCTGGCCGCCAGAGGGGCATGCAGTTCGAGGGGCAGTCCCTCCAGCCAGGGCGCGAACTGGCCGATGCTTCCGGCCACCAGGATCACCCCCTTGGCCGGATCGCGCTGCTTTAACCGCAGCAGCCGAGTCAGGGCCTCGTCGTTGTCGGGGTCGCAGCCAAGCCCCCACACCGCTTCTGTGGGATAGGCGATCACTTCGCCACGGCGCAGAGCGGCAGCGGCGTGGACAATCTGGCTGGCCTGACTCATGGGGCCTCCTCGGCGATGGGCACAGCTGGATTCATGAAGGGTCGGAAATTCTATCACGCACCCGAGAGCCGCACCCAGCCGCCGGCGGCATGGGCCACCCGCCCCTCCAGTTCCAGTTCCAGCAGGCGCCGCTGGCACTCGGCGATGCCCAGGCCCGAGAGCCCCACCAGGGTATCCACCGGCGTCGGATTGCCGCTCAGCCAGCGCAGCAGAAGATCGCCGGGCGAGGCACCACCCTCGGCGGGGGCTTGGTCAGGGAGTGTCATGGGGCTTGACATGGGCAGCCAATGGGTCAGCTCGGCGACGATATCGTCGACGTCGCGCACCAGCACCGCCCCATCACGAATCAGCCGCAGACAGCCTCGGGCCTGGGGGTTGTGGATGGAACCGGGCAGCGCGAAGACCTCTCGCCCCTGCTCACCGGCCAGACGAGCGCTGACCAGAGAGCCGCTGCGCTCGGCCGCCTCCACCACCAGCACACCGAAGGAGAGGCCGGTGACGATGCGGTTGCGACGGGGAAAGAAGGCCGGCCGCGCCGGCGTGCCGGGAGGGTGCTCGGCGAGCAGCAGGCCACCGGGCTCGCGTAGACGCGCGTGCAGCCGGTGGTGTCGCGGCGGATAGACCACGTCCACACCGCAGCCGAGCACCGCCACGCTTGCACCGCCGGCGTCCAGCGCCGCCTGCTGGGCGGCGGCATCGATGCCCAGCGCCATGCCACTGACCACGCACCAGCCGCGCCCTGCCAGCTCGCGGGCAAATGTCGCCGCGTTGGTCAGCCCTTCACGAGTGGAACGCCGCGCGCCCACCATGGCCAGCCTGGGCGGTGCGAGCACGGTGAGATCGCCCCAAGCCCACAGCAGGGGCGGTGGGTCGGGAATCTCGGCGAGCAGGGTCGGCCAGCTGGGGTGGCCGGGGTGAAGCAGATGGCGCTCGGGTGCCTCGGCAAGCCACGCCTCAGCCCGAGCGATCTCGTCACTCAGCGGGCTGCGCCCGGGGTGGTCCAACCACAGCCGCAGCGCCGTGGCGGCCTCCCGGGGCAGCAGTGCCAGCCAGCCGTCGGGCCATGCCTTGGCCGTAGCGGCCAACTCGGTCAGCCGTGCCGCTCCCAGGCCTGGCAGACTGGAGAGGACCAGCCATTCCCGGGCACCAAGCCGCCGGGCGATCATCTCATGACCTCAGCGTAGGGCGGCGCCCGGGGCGCGCTCGGGGGTATGCACTCGGTCGCCCACCGAGAGCGAACGGCTGGCCTTCATCACCAGGCCGTAGCTCATCTTCTCGTAGGGCTGGAAGACCATCACCAGGCCCGCCTCCTCACCGGGCAGGCGCAGGGATTCACCAGTACGCGGGTCGCTGACCAGTTCGCCACGCTGCTCGACCATCAGCACATGCCCCGACTCCAGACCGTCACGGCGGCCGCGATCCAGGGCCACCACCTGCAGGCGACCGATGAACTGCACGCCCCCCGGCACCGCCAGGATAGTCCCCTGCACCTCGCGCTCCGGGGCGCGTGGGTAGAACTCCGTGACCAGATCGCGGACCTCCAGCGGCAGCACGATGTCGTCATTGCGCACCTCCTGGCGCGAGGAGGTCACCTCGAGCACCACGATCTCATCTTCCTGGCGCTCGCGGCGCGCCTGGCCGACGCTCTCCAGCTCCAGGCCCAGCAGCTCGCCGCTGGCCGGGTCAAGGAAGCGCTCGCCGACCCGATAGAAACCGACCCGGCCGCTGCCCTCCACCTCACCGCGAGCATACAGGCGGTCGCCCAGGCCGCTCATCAGGCGACGGTCATCGCCGCCGACCACATAGGCCAGCTCATCGAGGGACTCAGGGTCGTCGACGATGCGGTGATCGCGCAGAAAGTGGCGGACCGCCTCCAGGGGGATCGGCTCGATCGCCTCGCGATGGGGAATGGTGCGCATCTCCGGAGAGAGCCGCACCTGGCCCTGGCCCCGCTCCAGCCCCAGGCAGGGTCGGCCGTTGCAGTCATAGAGGTAAACGATGTCGCCCGGATAGATCAGGTGCGGGTTACGGATCTGGGGATTGACCTGCCACACCTCGGGCCACTGCCAGGGGTGACGCAGGAAACGACCGGAGATGTCCCACAGAGTGTCACCACGCACCACCGTATAGCGGTCCGGGGCATCGCCGCGCAGGCCATCATTCCAGCTGAGCCCCTGGGCCTGGGCCCCACCCGCCATACCGCCCAGGGCCATCACCAGGCCTAGCAGCATCACCGCCTTGCTTGGCCAGCGGCGCTGCCCCTTGCCCTCGTTCGTCTGCTTCATCCCTGCTCTCCCCCGCGTCGTTTCGCCTGGCCTTGAGCGCTCTCATCGAACCTGGCCGGCGTGCTATAGTCTGACGTTATGGACGTGATGCGCGTTAGGCGGTTTCTCTGCCGACGCCGCCCCTTTAGAATAGTGTCATTCTGTAAATGACAGCATAACGGTGAAACCAACGCCATGGCCAAATTACCGATCCTCGAATTCCCCGACGAGCGACTGCGCACCCGGGCAGCTCCGGTGGACGCGGTCGACGACGAGGTCCGCCAGCTGGTCGATGACATGCTCGAGACCATGTATGACGCCCGTGGCATCGGGCTGGCTGCCACTCAGGTGGACGTCCATCGCCGGGTCATCGTGATGGATGTCAGCGACGATCAGTCCCACCCACTGGTGCTGATCAACCCCGAATTCACCCCTGTCGGAGACGAGCGTGACCTCATGTCCGAGGGCTGCCTGTCGATCCCCGAATATTACGCCGAAGTGCCTCGGGCGCTCAGGGTTCATCTCAAGGCGCTGGGTCGCGACGGACAACCCTACAAGCTGGAGGCCGACGGCCTGCTGGCACACTGCATCCAACACGAGCACGACCACCTCGAAGGCGTACTGTTCGTCGACTACCTGTCGCCGCTCAAGCGCGACCGGATCTTGAAGAAGATGCAGAAGCGCCACAAGCTGATGCAGCCGGCCTGACCCCGCTTCGCCCCACCGTGAAGGCCGACGCCAATGCGTCGGCCTTCGTCGTTTCCGGCCGGCTCCGTTATCATTGGAGTCATCCACTCCCCGGCCAGGCCTGAACCATGCCCCGACCCCTCGACTCTCACTCCCTCAGCGTCATCTTCGCCGGCACGCCCGGCTTCGCCGCCGAGAGTCTGCAAGCGCTGCTGGAAAGCCGCCACCGCGTCATCGCCGTCTACACCCAGCCGGACCGCCCTGCCGGCCGCGGCCGCAAGCTGACACCGAGCCCGGTCAAGCGCCTCGCCCTCACGCATGGGCTGCCGATCCACCAGCCGGAGACGCTCAGAGCGCCCGAGGCCCAGGCCGAGCTGGCCGCCCTGGACGCCGACATCATGGTGGTGGTGGCCTACGGGCTGATTCTGCCGAAGGCGGTGCTGGAGATCCCCCGGTTGGGCTGCCTCAACGTCCATGCCTCGCTGCTGCCGCGCTGGCGCGGCGCCGCCCCCATCCAGCGCGCCATCGAAGCCGGCGACGCCGAGAGCGGGGTGACCATTATGCAGATGGATGAAGGACTCGACACCGGCGCCATGCTGCTGGTGCGCCGAACGCCGATCACTGCGACGACCACCGGCGGTGAGCTGCACGACAGCCTGGCCGTCCTCGGCGGCGAGGCCATCGTCGAGGCCCTCGACGCCCTGGCCGGCGAGGGCCTGCCCGCCACGCCCCAGCCAGAAGCCGGCGTTACCTATGCCGCCAAGCTATCCAAGGCCGAGGCCGAGCTGGACTTCCGCGAGCCCGCCGCAACCCTGGCGGCCCGGGTGCGCGCCTTCAACCCCTGGCCGGTGACCTGGTGTGCCCAGGGCAGTGACCGCCTGCGCCTGCTGATGGGCGAGGCGAGCGAGCTCTTCCTCGGCGAGGCCCCCGCCGTCCCCGGCACCCTGCTCGAGCCTGCCCCCGATGCCCTGCGCATCGCCTGTGGTCCGGAAGGTGACCAGGTACTGCGGGTGACCCAGGCCCAACTACCCGGCGGCAAGGCGCTACCGGTGAGTGACCTGCTGCGCGCCCGGGCCGAGCGCTTCACGCCTGGCCTGTGCCTGGGCCGCTGCAATGAGGAGGCCTCCGCATGAGCCAGCGCCCTGAACATCAGCCCCGCGAACCGCGTCAGCGCAAACGCGGCCTGGAGAACGACGGCGGCCTGGCGGTCCGCGCCGCCGCCGCCCGTGCTCTGGTCCCGGTGATCACC
>PWIZ01000214.1 GCA_003560175.1 Halomonas sp.
CCCGGGGTGGTGACTGAGGACGCTGGGCAGTCGCCCGGCGATCCTTTAGCATTGTCGCACCCGATACCTCCCGATCCTTCGCCCACGGAGTGACGCATGCCGATCCTCAAGGGCCTCGTCAGCCTTTTGCTGCTCACCCTCAACACCCTGTTCTGGGGCGTGCCCCTGATCCTGCTTACCCTGGTCAAGCTGGTGACCCCGGGGCGTGCCCTGCAGCGCCGCATGTTGCAGGGACTCAACGCCCTGGCCCTCAACTGGATCGGCGTCAACCTGTGGTGGATGCGCCGCTGGCTCAAGCCACGCATCGAGCTCGAGATTCCCGAAGGGCTCAGCCGGGATCAGTGGTGGCTGGTGATCTCCAACCACCGTAGCTGGACCGATATCTTCGTGCTGTTTTTCGCCCTGCATCGGCGCATTCCCATGCCCCGCTTCTTCCTGAAGCGTCAGCTGATCTGGATCCCCATCGTGGGTCTCGCCTGGTGGGCCCTGGAGTATCCCTTCATGCGCCGCATGAGCGCGGAAGAGCGGGCACGCCATCCCCACCTGGCGCGTCGCGACCATCAGGCCACCGAGCGGATGTGCCGGCGTGCCCGGGAAACCCCCATCGCCATCTTCAACTTTCTCGAGGGAACTCGCTTCACGCCGGCCAAGCGCGACGCCCAGGGAGCGCCCTACCGCAACCTGCTGCGCCCCAGGGCCGGCGGCATCGCCCAGGTGCTGAGCCTTCTCGGGGATCGTCTGGAGGGGATCCTCGACGTGACCCTGAGCTATGACAACCCCGACCCCACTTTCTGGCGTTTCCTGTGCGGGCAGGAGCAGCGCGTCGTCATGAAGGCGCGTATCCTGCCGGTGCCCGCCTGGATGCTAGAGGGCGACTACGACGACCCGGACTACAAGGAACGCTTCCATTCATGGCTCAACGCCCTGTGGCAGGAAAAGGACGAGTCGCTCTCGCGCTGATGCTGGCGGCTATGATACTGGGCGGCTGTGCCTCAAGGCCCGACGCCCCCGACAGCGCGCGGACCGCCAGCGCCGTCGAGAGCGGCGGCTGGGTGGTGGTTCAGCGCGGCGATACCCTAGGCGAGATCGCCCGGCGCGGCGGCGTTCCCCTGGAACGACTGCAGCGCTTCAACCCCGATGTGAACCCACGGCGCCTCGCCGTGGGCCAGCGTCTGCTGATGCCGACCCAGCAGGAGCGAGCCCCCTCCGGAGGCCCCTACCGCTACCAGGTGCGGCCCGGTGACACCTACTCGAGCATCGCAAGACGCTTTGGCACGCGCTCCTCGAGCATCCAGGCCGCCAACCCCGGCGTCGTGCCGACCGGTCTGAGGGTCGGGCAGCTGCTTCAGGTGCCGCTCGCAGGCGGCACGGCCACCGCCAGTCGCTCGCCATCCGCCGGCTCGAGCGGCGGTTCGAGCGGCAGTTCGAGCAGCGCACCGACCCGGACCAGTCTTCCCGACCCCGGTGACCTGCCCCGCTCCGCGCGCAATTGGCCCTGGCCACTGGAAGACTACCGCATCGTACGCGCCTTCGGCGCCGACGGCCGCGGCACCCTGCAGCCGATGCTGCTTGCCACCAGTCGCGGTGCCCAGGCCCGCGCGGTCGCCGACGGCGACGTCCGCTTCGCCGATATCATGCGTCAGCTTGGCCAAGTGGTGATCCTCCATCACGCCGATAACCTGCAGAGCGTCTACGCCCTCTGCGAGTCGCCGCTGGTGGCCGACGGTGACAGGGTCAGTCGCGGGACCCCGGTGTGCGAGGTTGGCTTCAGCAGCGCCAACGAGCGCTACGACCTGCTGTTTGACCTTCGCCGCGGCGGCAAACCCATCGACCCCCGCCGCGTCCTACGCTGAGCCGCGTCATCTAACCGTCACCCAAGGGGCACCGCCAGCTGACGCTCGTCGAACAGGTCCGCGCATGGCATCCTTCAAGGATGCCGACCGAAACCCTGTTGCCCGACCCGCCTCTTTGGCTCACGGCTCCCCTCCTGGGAGAGTCCGGCGCCGCCCGACTACTGGCCACCCTCAATGCCGAATTGAGCTGGCAGCGCCCGACCCTGCGTCTCTACGGTCGGGAACACGCTATTCCGCGCAGCCAGGTATGGATGGGCGACCGGGAGGCCAGCTACCGCTATTCGGGCCGGGAGTTCCACCCCGAGCCCTGGCACCCCGCCGTGGCCGACCTCCGGGACCGAGTGGTCGACGCCCTGTCCACCGCCGGCGTCGCGGGCCGCTTCAACAGCGTGCTGCTCAACCGCTACGCCGACGGCGAGGAGCGCATGGGCTGGCACAGCGACGATGAGCCGGAACTTGGCCCCGACCCGCTGATCGCCGCGGTATCGCTGGGCACCGAACGCCCGCTTCGTTTTCGCTGGAAGGATCGTCGCGCCGAGGCCTTCAACGTCTGGCTGCCCCACGACAGCCTGCTGGTAATGGGGCCCGGCACCCAGGGCCTACTGCAGCACGCTCTGCTGCCGCGACGCCTGCCGGGCCTGCGCATCAGCCTAACGTTTCGAGACACTCGACCGGCGGGCTGACACGAGACGACGGCATGGATTCAGGCCGACCATGGTCGCTAGCCACGCTTGCCCGACTCGGAAGCGGCCTCAAGGGGGACCAGGGCGCGCATCACGTCCTGCATGGTCAGCATGCCCACCGGCCGACCCTCGCGCATGACACGGAAGACCGCTTCTGCTTCGCCGCCAGAGCGCACCAGCACGTTTTCCAGATTCGATTGCTCATCGATATCTCCCGTCCACTCGCGATCGGGGTCATCCAGCGGCGCCATCACCGAACGGACCCGCAGCACCCGCGCGCGATTGATATCGCTGATGAAGTCGACAATATAGGGATCCCCGGGATTGAGCAGGATCTCCTGGGGATCGCCCTGCTGAACGACCAGACCATCCTTGAGAATCACCAGATGATCGGCCAGCTTCAGCGATTCGTCCAGATCGTGGGTGATGAAGACAATGGTCTTGCTCAGCTCGCGCTGCAGCTCCAGCAGCAGGTCCTGCATGTCGGAGCGAATCAGCGGATCCAGCGCCGAAAACGCCTCGTCCATCAGCATAATCGGCGAGTTGGATACCAGCGCACGGGCGATTCCCACGCGCTGCTGCATGCCGCCGGACAGCTGGTGGGGATACTGGGACTCGTTGCCCTCGAGCCCCACCCGCTTGAGCCACTGCATGGCCTCCTGCTGGTAGTCGGCAACGTCGAAGCCGCGCACGTCGAGCGCCATCCCGGCATTTTCCAGCACGGTACGATGCGGCAGCAGCGCAAACTTCTGGAAGATCATCGACAGTCGTTCACGGCGCAACTGTCGCAGCTCATCCAGCGAGTAAGACACGATGTTGTCACCATCGATGAGAATATCGCCCGCCGTGGGTTCGATCAGACGATTGATATGTCGAATCAGGGTCGACTTGCCTGACCCCGACAGGCCCATGATGACGGTGATCTCACCGTCGCGGATGTCGACATTGATATCCTGCAGGCCGAGCACATGCCCATGCTGCTCCAGGAGTTCGGCCTTGCCCATACCCGCCTTCACATGCTCCAAGGCCGCAAGCGGCGTCGGGCCAAAAATCTTGTAGAGATCCCGGATAGTGATCTTGACCTGAGTCGTCACGTTCAGTCCTTACTGCCGTTCGGCGGTGTTGATGCGCGCCAGGGACGCCTTGGTCACTCGATCAAGAATCACGGCGAGAATCACGATTCCCAGCCCGGATACCAGGCCGACCCCCAGTTCGAGGTTGCGAATGCCTCGCAGCACCAGCACACCCAGTCCGGGCGCCGACACCAGGGAGGCGATCACCACCATGGCCAGGCTCATCATGATGGTCTGATTGACGCCGGCCATGATATTAGGCAGCGCCAGCGGAATCTGGACCTTGAAGAGTTTCTGGCGAGGGGTCATTCCGAAAGCGTCGGCGGCCTCGATCACATCGGGATCGACCAGCCGGATACCCAGGTTGGTGAGTCGAATGACCGGCACGATGGCATAGAGAATGATGGCAATACCGTAGAGCTTCGACTCCGTCACGCTGAACAGGAAGATCAGCGGAATCAGATAGACGAAGGGCGGCAGCGTCTGGAGCATATCCAGCACGGGTGTGGTGTAGCGCTGCAGGGTGTTGCTCCGGGACATGGCAATGCCGATAGGCACCCCCAGCAGCACACAGATGAAGGCGCAGACCAGAATGATGGCCAGCGTCTGCATGGCATGGTCATAGTGGTCGATGAAGGCCAGCAGCCCCAGGCTGACGGCCACCAGGGCGACCAGCTTGAAAGATCGTGTCACACCGAAGACCACCAGCATCAGCAGCATGATGGTCAGCCACCAGGGGCTTGTCGTCATCGCATAGAGCGCACCGTCCAGGAGCCAACTGAGAGGCTGCGTCAGCGGGTCGAGCACGAGGCTGAGCAAGTCCTTGACCGCCAGAAAGCCCTGCTCCAGCCCCAGGGTCAGGTCGCGAGAGCGCGGAATGGCACCACAGGCGTCATGAAGGGCGTTCAAGGAGGGAAAGGGCATTTCCCACCAGGACGCATCGCTGGCCTGGGTGCCGCTGGTCCGGGCAAGGAGGTCAGCCATGGACATGGGGCCATCATTCTGGCCAGACGCACACCACTCATCCAGGCCGAGCCCGGAAAAGAGAGATTGATAGCTTGACATGAAGAGATCTCTTGACAGTCGTCACGGATCGGAAAGACATCAACGCATGAGAGAAAAGTGCCGGGCGAGTCGCCCGGCACCTGCACTACCGCGGTTCAGTTGAGAAGGTTCACCAGCCGTTCCCGGGCAGCATCACTGACCCAGCCCGACCAGTCGTCGCGATACTCGGTCAGGAAGTAGACGGTGGCTTCCTGACCCGAGGCGTTGTTGTCATCCATCCAGGCCAGGATGTCGCTCATGTCAGACGTGCGGAACGTCATGAGGCTAAGCATCTCGGCGACTTCGGGCTCGCGCTCCTTGAACTCGGTGGTGACCGAGGTCAGCACTGTGGCAGCCGGAAAATCGGATACCCCCGGGTTGTCGGCGTTTTGCGTCTGGTTGCGTGTGTGGATGGCGGTATCGTAGTCGCCCAGGTCAACCCGGGTCATCTCATACTTGCCCATCGGCACGGTCGGGCCCCAATAGTAGCCGAACCAGGGCTCGTTGTTCTGTGAAGCCGAGGCCATCGAGGAGGCCAGGGTTTCGCCGGAGCCGTGATTGAAGATCTCGATGTCGGCGTCTTCAAGATTCAGCGCGCGGATCAGGTTGTCACTGACTACGCGACACCCCCAGCCGTCCGGACAATTGTTGAACTGGAAGTCGACGAGTTCCGGATTCGCCATGATCCCTTCGATGGTGGTCAGCTCTGGATGCTCCTCGGCCAGATAGCTGGGAATCCACCAGCCTTCGATTCCGCCCGGGTCAAGCACCCTGCCCAGCCGCTCGACCCGCCCCTGCTCCTCCAGACGCAGATAAGCCTCGCCGGCGGAATTCAACCAGAGCTCGGTTACGATATCGGGCTCGCCGTTTTCGGCCACTGAGGTAACCGCGGGAACCGTGTCGGAGGGCACCACCGAGACGTCACAGCCATAACCCTGTTCCATCAGGAATTGCGCCACGCCGGTGACGACTTCGTTGGACGCCCAGCCCATTTCGGTGATGGTGACATCGCCACAGTCGGCAAAGGCCAGGCCCGGCGCCAGCAGGGAAGCAGAAAGCACAGCGGATGAAAGTGATTTTTTCAAAAAGAGTTACCTCGAAATTATTGCAGGCGGTCAGGCAAGATTCGTCCTTTCACGCATTCATTGATTAACTGAAGTTAAATAATACTTGTGACTGCTCCCCGCCCTAAGCGCTGACGCGCCACGGGCGAGGCTTCCCACTTCTCAGGCAGCAGCCGGCGACATGCCGGACTTACGCAAGCCTCCATGGACAGAGACGGACAGCCCTTC
>PWIZ01000087.1 GCA_003560175.1 Halomonas sp.
CGGCCGAGCGTCTTGTCCGTGGCGTCGACGACATACCAGTCGCGCTGGACGGACTGCGGCTTCGCAGTGAACGTCTTCATGGAGCTATCACCAGTTCAAGTGTATTGGGTTCAGCCGCCGACATTCCGGCATGGAACCATCCCTATTCTTTTTTGGTTGCCATCCGTCGAAGGACAGTGACAACGAGGTAGAGCGCGCGAATTCTACATGAAATGCGCTCTTCAGCGCAATGCTGCTTACGGTTTGTGGGGAAGCGCCAGGTATTCGTGGGACTGCATCTCCTCCAGGCGCGAGAGGGTGCGCCGGAACTCGAACTCGAGACGACCCTCTGCGTAGAGCCGCTCAGCGGGCTCCTCCGCGGACATCAGCAGCTTGACGCCGCGATCGTAGAACTCATCAACCATGTTGATGAAGCGCCGCGCCTGATCATCCGTCGCTCCGCTCATCCGGGTGACATTCGAGACCAGTACGGTATGGAATTCCCTGGCCAGCTCGATGTAGTCGTTCTGGCTGCGAGGGCCGTCGCACAGTTCGCGGAACTCGAACCACACCACGTCGTCGTGCAGCCGCCGGGCATGCAGCACCCGGTGGTTGATCTCGATGGGAGCCGCCGCCTCGCCCTCGTGACCGGCGATCTCGCGGAAACTGCGCGCCAGCTCGCTCTCGGCGGCATCATCCAGCGGCGCATGAAAGATCTCGGCGCGTTCCAGGGCGCGTAATCGGTAGTCGATACCTGAATCGACGTTGACCACTTCGCAGTGACGCTTGAGCAGTTCGATGGCCGGCAAGAAGCGAGTCCGCTGCAGGCCATCCTTGTAGAGTTCACCCGGTACGATATTGGAGGTGGCCACCAGCACCACGCCGTGCTCGAACAGTGCCTCGAGCAGGTTTGCCAGGATCATGGCGTCGGTGATGTCCTTGACGAAGAACTCATCGAAACAGATCACCCGAGCCTCGGCGGCGAACTTGGTGGCGATCAGCTTTAGGGGGTTCTTCTCGCCTTTGTAGTGAGTCAGCTCATTGTGCACCCGCTGCATGAAGCGGTGGAAGTGGGTACGCATCTTCTCCGGGAAGGGCAGTGACTCATAGAAGGCATCCATCAGATAGGTCTTTCCGCGCCCCACTCCGCCCCAGAAGTAGAGTCCCGTGACCTCGGGAAGCACCGGTTCGCGGACCGATACCTGGCCACTACGCTTGCCGAACAGGCCGGCCACCCGTGAGGCGATCTTCCCCTGGGGAGGCACGGCCCGAGGCCGGGTGCGTGGCGCGGCCATCAGGTCGTCGTAGAGCCGCTGCAGGTGGGCGACTGCCTGCTCCTGGGCGGGGTCGTACTGGAAGTCCTCCCGCTTCAGGTCGGCACGGTAGCGCTCGGTGGGCGACAGGCGAGCGTCTCGGGACTCGGATGGGGTCGGCGTGGCACTCATGCGGATAACGGACCGTCTCGGCTAGGAATGGCTGCGTATTATACGCATAGAGGCGCCGCCACGCACCGCCAGGCGCACAAGCGAGCCGGCGCGTTGACCCGCTGCCGCGGCTCGGCCCTATAATGGGCGCCATGAATGGGCCCGCAACGAGGCGGGCCCACCCAACGCCGCAGGGAGACAGACGTGGACGCAAGCAAGATCAACTGGATTCTGGCCATCGCCTGCCTGCTCGCCGGCATCGGGCTGGGCGCGCTGGGCTACCACCTGCTCAACTCCAGCGCCGCCAGCCTGCAGAAGCTGCGCCAGCGCCTGGCCGAGCGCGATCGAGAGCTGGCGGCCCTGCGCGAGGGCATGGACGACCACCTGAACGAAGTTTCCCGCCTGGTGGCCGCCCTCCAGCGCAACGGCGAGGCACTGGCACAGCGCCTGGCGCAGGACGCCAGCCGCCTGGGCGGCAAGGAGAGCGCCCTCGCCGGCCTGGAGACTACCTCCCCACCCACGACGCCGGACGGCGAGGAGCCGGCGATGCCCCGGGACTATGCCGACGGCACCGGCGGGACGCTTTCCGAGGATTTCGGCCTCAAGGATGACGAGGATGCCAAGGCGCCACAGCCGCCCCGCTACTGACTCCGCCACGGGACCCTAGCCGAGCTCTCGATGACGCTCCGCCCCCCCTCAGGCCGGGTTGTCGATATCCACAAAGCGGTGCTCGACGCCGAATTCGCCAGCCAGCCACTCGCCCAGCGCCTGGACCCCGTAGCGTTCGGTGGCATGATGGCCCGCCGCCAGGTAGTGGATGCCCAGCTCTCGAGCCAGATGGGTGGTGCGCTAGGAGATCTCCCCGGAGATGAAGGCGTCGGCGCCGGCCTCCCAGGCCGCAGTGATCATGTCCTGGGCGCCGCCGGTGCACCAGGCCACCCGGCGGATACCGCCCTTGCCCGGCGCCTCCACCAGCAACGGCTCGCGCCCCAGCCGCTCGCCGACGTGAGCCGCCAGCCCGCGAGCATCCAGCCTCGACGGCGGCGCCCCCAACCACAGCAGCCCCTCGCCGAGCTCGCCGTCGGCGCAGCCCTGGAACTGGAAATCCAGCCGGCGGCCGAGCTCGGCGTTGTTGCCCAGTGTCGCGTGGGCGTCCAGCGGAAGATGGTAGGCCAGCAGGCTGATGTCATGGGTCAGCAGCGTCCGGATGCGGCGACGCTTCATGCCGGTAATGGCCACCGGCTCGTTCTTCCAGAAGTAGCCGTGGTGGACCAGAACCAGATCCGCCTCCCAGGCCACCGCTTCATCGAGCAACGCCTGACAGGCGGTGACGCCGCTCAGCACCCGACCCACGCTCTCGCGCCCCTCGACCTGAAGGCCGTTGACGGTATAGTCCTTGAAACGCTCCGCCAACAGCTCCCGGTCACAGGCGGCCACCAGGTCATCGCGATTCATCATGGGGAGCTCCCTACGTCCATTGGGTGACAATGTTACAATTCACTCATTGTACCGACGGGGCCATTCCCATGCACCGCCCTCCCCCGCGATCGCCCGCCACTAAGGACGCCTCCCCGCATGCTACGCCTTATGCGCACTCTCACGCCCTACCTGCTGCCGACCATCATCGGTGTGCTGCTGGCCGTGGTGCTGCTCAACGCCTTTCCCCAGCTCACCGGCCGCCAGGCCGACCCCGCGCCGACGCCCCGGCTCTCCCTGGAGCCCCCCGGCGCCCAGGCGCCGCTGAGCGTCTCGCCACGCGTCGAGGCCCCGCAAGATACCGAGCCGCGCCCCGCCCCGGAACTTATCCAAGCCACGCCGCTCTCCCGCCAGCAGGGTCCGGTGAGCTATGCGGAGGCGGTGGAGCGCGCGGCCCCCGCGGTAGTCAACATCTACTCCTCCCGGGTCGTGGAGCACGACCAGCACCCGCTGATGTCCGACCCCTTCTTTCGTCAGTTCTTCGGTGATGACGTGCCGGCTCGCCAGCGCATGCTCTCGAGCCTGGGCTCCGGCGTCATTGTCAGCGGTGACGGCTATGTGTTGACCAACCACCACGTCATCGGCGGTGCCGACCAGATTCAGGTGGCCCTGCGCGACGGCCGCGAGACCCTGGCCGAGGTGATCGGCACCGACCCGGAGAGCGATCTAGCCGTGCTACGCATCGACCTCGACGAGCTGCCGGTAATCGAGCTGGCCGACTCCACCGAGGTGGCCATCGGCGATGTATCGCTGGCCATCGGCAACCCCTTCGGTGTAGGTCAGACCGTCACCATGGGCATAATCAGCGCCACCGGCCGCAGCCATCTGGGGCTCAATGCCTACGAAGACTTCATCCAGACCGATGCCGCCATCAACCCGGGCAACTCCGGTGGCGCCCTGGTCAACGCCGAGGGGGCGCTGGTGGGTATCAATACCGCCATCTTCTCGCGCTCCGGGGGCTCCCAGGGCATCGGCTTCGCCATTCCCGTCAATCTGGCCGCCAACATCCTCGAGGAGCTGGTCACCCAGGGCCGAGTGATTCGCGGCTGGCTGGGCGTCGAAGCCCAAGAGCTCAACCCGGAGCTGGCCGCCTCCTTCGGCCTGCAGGCGCCTCGCGGCGTGGTGATCGCCGGGGTGGTGCCGGGCGGGCCCGCCGACCAGGCCGGTCTGCAGCCTGGCGATGTACTGCTGGCCATCGACAATCGGCCGATTCTCGATGCGCGGGTGACCATGGCCGATATCGCCGCCGTGGCACCCGGCGAATCGCTGCCGCTCACCGTGGTGCGCGGCGGAGAGACCCTGCAGGTCACCCTGGAGGTGGGCGAGCGCCCCCCACCGGAGCTGCGTCTGCCGGAGTAGGCGACCCGGCACCCGGATACCGGGCGCCATCGTCCAGGGCCACAATGCACGGGGCCGAAACCCGATGGGCCCCGCCGGAGCGGGGCCCTTTACGTTCCTGCGGGTCAATCCGTACGGCGGGAGTGCGGACTCACTCCTTGATGCGATACTCGGCGCTGCGCGCATGAGCGGTCAGGGATTCGCCGCGGGCCAATACCGACGCCACCTTGCCCAGCGCCGAGGCCCCCTCGGCGGTGCAGTGGATGATCGAGGAGCGCTTCTGGAAATCGTAGACGCCCAGCGGCGAGGAGAAACGCGCGGTGCCCGAAGTGGGCAACACATGGTTGGGGCCGGCACAGTAGTCGCCCAGCGCCTCGGCGGTGAAGCGGCCCATGAAGATGGCCCCGGCGTGGCGAATCTCCGGCAGCCACCCCTCCGGGTTGTCCACCGAAAGCTCAAGGTGCTCGGGAGCGATCCGATTGATCAGCGTCATCGCCTCGTCGCGGTCGCGGCAGTGAATCAGCGCGCCGCGGCGCGCCAGTGACTCGCGGGCGATCTCCTCGCGGGAAAGCGTTGGCAGCAACCGATCGATGGCGGCCTCGACGGCCACCAGATGCTCGGCGTCCCAGCTCACTAGGATGGCCTGGGCGTCCTCGTCGTGCTCGGCCTGGGAGAAGAGATCCATGGCCAGCCAGTCGGGGTCGGTACCACCGTCGGAGACCACCAGGATCTCCGAGGGACCCGCGATCATGTCGATGCCCACCTGGCCGAAGACCGCGCGCTTGGCGGTGGCCACATAGATATTGCCGGGGCCGACGACCTTGTCCACCCGCGGCACCGTCTCGGTGCCATAGGCCAGTGCCGCTACCGCCTGGGCGCCACCCAGGGTGAACACACGATCGACACCGGCCAGGTGGGCCGCAGCCAGCACCAGTTCATTGAGTACGCCATCCGGCGTCGGCACCACCATGATGATCTCGCGCACCCCGGCCACGTGGGCGGGGATGGCGTTCATCAGCACCGAAGAGGGGTAGGCGGCCTTGCCCCCGGGTACATAGATACCGGCGCGGTCCAGCGGCATCACCTGCTGACCCAGCACGGTGCCGTCGGCCTCGGTGTAGTGCCAGGACTCGGGCTTCTGGCGCTCGTGATAGAGGCGAATGCGTTCGGCCGCCTGGGCCAGCGCGTCGCGCTGCTCCCCGGGCAGGCCATCGTAGGCCTGGCGCAGGCGCTCGGCGGAGAGGGTCAGCTCGGCCATGCTGGTGACCGAGAGGCGATCGAAGCGATTGCTGGTCTCCACCAGGGCATCATCGCCACGGCTCTTTACCGCCGCGATGATCTCGTCGACGCGATGCTGCACCGCGTCGTCGGAGACGCCCTCCCAGGCCAGCAGGGTCGACAGGCGGTCTTCGAAACTCGCATCGGCGGTGGAGAGCCGGGCGATGCCGGAGGGGGCAGTTATCTCGGTCATGGCAGCTTCCGTCACGGATCGGATGAATCAGACATTGTTCGGCGCCAGGCCGCTCTAGGCAAGGGCGGTGCGACTATGGCACTGAAACGCGGGGGCTATCGGCCGCCAGCAGGCCACGGGCGATGACTTTCTCAAACGACGACTTGCCGGCGAGCGGCCACGGCCTGGCCGAGGCGCTCGAGCAGGGGCTTGATACGCGCGTGCTTCATGGTCATCGAGGCCTTGTTGACCACCAGGC
>PWIZ01000403.1 GCA_003560175.1 Halomonas sp.
CCTGAGAGGTCTCCATAGCGGAGAGCGCGCGGCGGTGGAGGTGAAGCGCATCCTGGGATTCGGCGGCTACACAGGTGGACAGGTAGTGGCCCGCCAGATCGATTCCCGGGGCGAGCAGGGTGTTGGCGGCCCGATTGGCCTCTTGGATTCGGCCCTCCCCGTCCAGGAGAAGATAGCCCATCGGGGCACGCTCGAAGAGGTCGCGATAGCGATTCTGAGCGACTTCCCAGGCGACTTCGAGCCGGTCCCGCGCCTGCCGCAGCTCCTCGTTCTGGATCCGCAGCTCTTCCTGATGCAGCTCCAGCTCGGCCACCAGGGACTGGCTGTCCCCGCCGTTCCAGTCGGAGATATCGGTCAGCCCCTGGCCCAGGCGCTGGCGGGCCGCTTCCCGCAAAGCCTGCGGCAAGAGTGGCTTCCCATCGTCATCGATCACGGTCGAGGCTCCTTTCGATCCGTTCCGGTTCCTTCCGAGAGGGGGACGGGGATGCCAGCCTCTGAACATCCATGGTGAGCAGGATCATCGCGGCGCCCTCTTCCACTTCCAGGCGGCGGCCGTTCAGGTGCAAGTGGGCCGGCCCCGGGTCTCCGAAGTCCACGCTCAGTTCAAAGTCGCAGAAGGCCTGCTGTCGCGGCAAGACTTCCAAGAGTCGGGCCCTCAGTTCCGGATCATCCCACTGCCCGTTCCCCAGGTCGAACAGGCGCTTGCCCTCCACCGCGTCCGGGTCCAGGGGAAAGGTGCGGTAGAAACCATCGTTGGCGGATACCACCCGACAATCCGGGTCGAGTATTAGCAGGGGCTCTTGGACGGTGTTCACGACCGCCCGAAAAAAGGCCTCGCTGCGTGTCACGCTGCGGGCGGCCTGGATGTCCTGGAAGGTACAGACCACCCCGCGGATGACATTCCGAGTGCTGCGGTAGGGCTGGATGCGCAGCAGGTACCAGTGGCCGCCTTGGGTCTGCACCTTCAGCTCCCTGGGGATCAGGGTGTCCAGAACCGCCTCGGCATCCGCCAGGAGCGCGTCATAACGCAGCTTGGTGGTCAGCTCACTCAGCGGCCGGCCAATGTCGGTCGGGCGCACGGCGATCAAGTCCTGCACATAAGTGGTAAAGCGCTTGATATTCAGGGCTTCATCGAGAAACAGAGTGGCGAGGTGGGTGCTGTCCAGGAGGTTCTTGAGGTCGTCGTTGATCTCGGTCAGGTCATCGACGCGGGTCTGGAGCTCGGCATTGACGCTGCGCAGCTCCTGGTTGAGGGATTCGACTTCCTCCTTGGCGGCTTCCAACTCCTCGTGACTGCTCTGGTGCTCCTCGTTCATGGACTGGAGCTCCTCATTCATGGATTGGAGCTCCTCGTTGGCGGCCTGCATCTCCTTGACCGCCATCTGCTTGTCCTGACGCAGGGCTTCCAGCTCCCGCTTCAGGCCCGCCTCTGCCTCGGTGCCACTGCTGCCGGCGCCCTTGGCATCGGTTGCCGAACCGCGGGATTCACTTGACGCCTTCGCCGCCCCCGCTGCGGGGACCGGATGCAAGGCCACCAGGCGGAATCCCGCCAGAGCGTGCGGCGTCCGGATTCGACGAACCTCCAGTCGAACCGGCTCGGTATCGCCATTGGCCTGGACCTGAACCTCCCGGCTGACCTGATCGGCATCGCCGCCTGCCACTTCCTGCAACGCCTGACTCAGCGGCGCTCGCAGCCCCGGCCTTGCCATCTCCAGGAGCTGATTTCGGGTGGGACCACTGGCAGGCTCCAGGAATTGGCCGGTTCGCCCATGGACATACACCACCTCTCCTCGGTCGTTGACCACCACCGCTGGCGGGGCGAACTGCAAGGCGAGCAGGCATTCCACGTTATGGGAGAGGCTGTCGCCGGCCCCCATCGAAGGGCTCCCGGGGTATTCCCGAAAGCTTGATGAGCGGCGGTAGCGGCTGGGCCCCGGCATCTCCGGCAGGCGGGTTGGCAAGGCCCCCTCGACCACCCGGTAGATTCGGGCTTCCTTATCCACCACGGAGAAGGCATCACTCTGGTGGTCCATGCTCTCGGAGGGCCCCAACAGCAGCAGTCCCTGACTGCGCAGGGCGTAGCGGAATACTGCCAGGAGGCGCGCCTGACGGTCCCGCTCCAGATAGATCAGAAGATTGCGGCAGGTAACGAGGTCCAGACCGGTGAACGGCGGGTCCTGTAGGGCGTTGTGCTCGGCGAATATCACCATATCCCTCACCTCCCGGCCAATCCGGTAGGTATCGTTCTCAGCGGAGAAATACCGCCGCAGGAGCGACTCGGGCAGGTCCTGGGCGATGCCGGCCGGATAGCGACCCGTCCGGGCCGTCTCGATGGCCGCCAGATCCACATCGGTGGCGAAGATCCTGACCTCCGGAGCCTGCTCCAGGCCCGGGAAGCATTCCCGGATGAGGATGGCCAGGGTGTAGGCCTCTTCACCGGTGGCGCAGCCCACCACCCAGGCTCGAAACTCCTGCCCCCTCCGCGCCGCCCGCTGCAGCATCGCCGGTAACAGCGTCTCGCCCAGCGTGGCCCAGACCAGGGGGTCCCGGAAGAAGTTGGTGACACTGATGAGGAACTCCTGGAACAGGAGGTTGACCTCCTCGGGATGGGACTGCAGGTAGTCCAAGTACGCCTGGGGATCGGGGATCTGCCGCAGGTCCATGCGCCGCTCCAGGCGCCGATTCAGCGTGCTGGTCTTGTAACCCGAGAAATCATGACCGGTGCGGTGTCTTACCTGATTGAGGATCTGGCTCATAAGGCCTTGCGGGATCGCCGACTGATAGCCTGACAGAGCCGCCCGACGATAGACCTGGAAGCGCAGATAGCCGGTCAAGGTGGCCGCCATATCCGCCGGAGCCAGCACGTAGTCCACTTGGCCGGTCGCGATGGCATTGGCCGGCATGTCCCCAAATTCGGCGGTATCCGGGTCCTGGGCCATGACCATGCCGGCCTGGGACTTGATGGCCTGGATCCCGAGAGTGCCGTCGCTGCCCGTTCCGGACAGGACAATCGCGAGGGCCCGGTGTCCCGCCGCCTCCGCCAATGAGCGGAAAAAGGCGTCGATGGGATGGGGTGGGCCGGGACGCCGTCGCCCCGCCGCCGACAGGTCGGTCCCCGGATGTTCCTGGGCCTCCCGAGACCGGACCAGCTGCCCCCGACAAAGGCGCCAGCCGTCATCCGGCAGCGCCACATAGACCCGATTCGGCGCCAGGGCCTCGTCCTCCTTGACCATCTGCACCGGCAGGACCGTTTTCGGCGTCAGGATTTCGGGAAGCAGGCTACGCTCACCACTGGGATGGTGGGTGACGATGACGTACGCCGCTCCCGTATCGGCAGGCAGGCAGGCCAGGAAGGACTGAAGGGGCTGTAGTGATCCGGCCGAGCCCCCGATGCCGACGATCGGCAGGGCTTTCAATGGGTCATTATCTGTTGAAGGCATGGCGGGTCTCGGGCGAGGGGTGTTCCAACTCCCATGGCCTCACAATCCATGCTTTCTATCAACATCATAGTCCCCTTTTTTCAGGGCAAAGTTGTAATATCGATATACCATCGTTTCATTGCCGCCTCACGAATCGGTTCCCGATGACAAGAGAAAAATATAAGGTGTCGCCGGTTGCTATCCATTTTTTGCCCAGATGTTCTACCTGGATGAATATCAACGAAAAACGGCCACCGCGATGACTCGCTAAGTGACCGTTTTTACTCGTATTCTTGGCGCGCCCAGTAGGATTCGAACCTACGACCCCTGCCTTCGGAGGGCAGTACTCTATCCAGCTGAGCTATGGGCGCGCATTGCCCGGCGTAGACACCAGGCGGTCGACATCCTAACCGCCACGCCGGCACCTGTCCAGCGCGGGACCGCCGCCGCTCCCAGGCGTCTCATGCCAATGGCGGGGGCCTGGGCATTTTCCTGCCGCGTGGGATGCCGGTATACTGATTCACACTTTGTGCGCCACGGCGTTACCGGGCCGCTTCGGCAATCGGGTCCGCGCCGCGTATGATCAATTACGGGACCGTAAAGAGGTGGTGAGAGTGAAATCCAGCAAGCTGATCATGGGGTGCCTGGCCACCCTCGGCCTGACCGCCGGCATGGCAACCGCCCAGGCCAACGTCGACCGCGACGCCATCGCCGAGCGTCTCAAGCCGGCAGGACAACTCTGCCTGCAGGGCCAGGACTGCGGCACCGCGGCATCCGCCAGCGCCGCACCGGAAGCGGCCAACGGAAACGGCAACGGCATCGACGGCGCGGCCATCTACAACAGTGTCTGCATGGCCTGTCACGAGACCGGCGCCGCGGGCGCCCCGGTACGCGGCGACGAGGATGCCTGGGCCGGCCGTCTCGACAAGGGCTGGGATGAGCTGCTGACCAACTCCATCAACGGCATCGGCGCCATGCCGGCCCGCGGCGGCAACCCCAACCTATCGGATGACGAAGTCGCCGCCTCCACCGCCTACTTGCTGGAGCCGGTGATGGATGTCCCCGAGATTGGTGCCGAGGAAGAGGCCACCACCGACGAGGACGCGGCGGCCGGCGAAGAAGCCGCCGATGAAGCCAACGACGTGGCAGAAGCAGAAGCCAGCGGTAACGGTAACGGCCTGGATGGCGAAGCGCTCTATGGCAGCAGCGGCTGCGCGGCCTGCCACGCCAGCGGTGCCGCCGGTGCTCCGCGCCTCGGCAACGCCGATGAGTGGGCCGACCGTCTCGACAAGGGCATGGACGAACTCTATGCCAACTCCATTAACGGCATCGGTGCCATGCCGCCCAAGGGCGGGAACATGAACCTCTCCGATGAAGAGGTGAATGCCATCGTCGACTTCATGGTCGCCGAGGTCGAATAGCATCGCCGACGCTGTCTGACGGCACGAGACGGGGCGCCCAAGGGCGCCCCGCTTGCGTCTGACGGCTGATTTCAAACCGAAGAGCAACTTTCAAACCGAAGAACAACCCCCCTATCGCGCAGCCAGCTGCGCTCCCACCAAAGCCCATCCTCAGCCCAGTAAAGAGCGCAATCCGGCAATGGCATCCTTGCCTCGAGCCTGCTTCTTCTCCGGATCCTCGCGGTCCGGCCGGCCTTCCCATTCCAGGTCCGCCTCGGGCAGTTCGTCGAGAAAACGGCTGGGCGCACAGTCCATCAGCTCGCCATAGGCCTTGCGCTGGCGGGCCAGCGTCAGGGTCAGGGTGCGCCGCGCCCGGGTGATGCCCACGTAGGCCAGGCGGCGCTCTTCCTCCACGGTACCCGCCTCGATGGCGTTGCGGTGGGGCAGCAGCTCCTCCTCCAGCCCCATCAGGTAGACGTGGGGGAACTCCAGGCCCTTGGAGGCGTGCATGGTCAACAGCTGGACGCGGTCTGAGTCGTCCTCCTCGGCCTGCTGCTCGAGGATATCGCGCAGCACCAGCCGGGAGATGGCGGCCTCCACGCTGTCGGTCTCGGTCTCCTCGGAGGCCGTGCTCTCCTCCGGGCTCGCTTCTTCGGGATCAGCCTGCATCGACTTCTCCAACTGGTCGATCAGGATCCAGACGTTGGCCATGCGTCGCTCGGCGATGGTGGGGGCGCTGGCGTTCTGGTAGAGCCAGGCCTCGTAGTCCATCTCGCGCAGCATGTTGCGGATGGCGGCGATGGCATCACCCTGGTCCATGCGCCGCCTCACCCCGTCGATAAAGTGGGTGAAACGGCCCAACCGCTCCACCGCCCGCGTCGGCAGCTGCTGCTCGAGGCCCAGCTCGTGACAGGCGGCAAACAGCGAGATGCCGCGGCCGGTGGCCGGATCATTGGCGTAGTTGGCCAGCTTCTCCAGGGTGCCGGGACCGATCTCGCGGCGCGGCACGTTGACGATGCGCAGGAAGGCATTGTCGTCGGCCGGATTGATCAACAGGCGCAGGTAGGCCATGGCATCCTTGATCTCGTTGCG
>PWIZ01000242.1 GCA_003560175.1 Halomonas sp.
TCTTCCCGGGCAGCGCGACGACGCTGGCGCTCTTTCGCGCGGGCCACGTGGGTAACGAGTTGGTGCGCCTGGCCGCCCCGCTGCCCTGGCGGGTGCTGTGGCACGACAGCCGCACGGACATCTTCCCCGGCTGGGCGGCCAACCAGCCGCGTCTCGAGTGCCGTTCGGCCCCCGACCCGGCCGCCGCCGTGGCCGCCCTGCCCGCCGGTGCCCATGCCCTGGTGCTGACCCACGACCATGCCGAGGACCGCGCCCTGGTGGATACGCTGCTGAAGCGCGGTAACGCGGCCTCGATTGGATTGATCGGATCCCGGAGCAAGTGGGCCAGCTTCCGTTCGCGACTCGCCGATGCCGGCCACACGGAGGCGGCGCTCGAACAGGTGCGCTGCCCCATCGGCATGGCGGCGGGAGGCACAGGAGGCGACAAGACCCCCTATGCCATTGCGCTGGCCACCATCGCCGAGCTGCTGCCGATGATGGAACGCACCCAGGGCGACGCCGACCGGCGCGGCCTCGACTCTGCCGAGCTCCGACGGATGTTTTCTTGATCATGCTGATAAGACGAGTCATCAGCCACCCGTAGGAGCGCAATTCATTGCGCGATAGGCGCCGATGGTGTCCTGACGGCGCCCATCCCTGCCGCCGCTTCGCGACGGTTCGCCCGATGAATCGGGCTCCTACATACAAACATGGAAAGAGTCTCTGACATCATGACAACGAATGATTCGCGCCTGCTTCGCGCCGAACTGCTGAGCTTCGATGCCGACCCCGGCGACGAGGACACCCCCGCCCCGGGTAGCGTGCGCCACTTCCCGGACGGCGGTCTCTGGATAGAGGATGGCCGCATCAAGGCGATCGACGACTACGCCACCCTGGCCGCCGAGCTGCCGCCTGGTCTGGAGGTGATCGATCACCGCGGCAAGCTGATCACCCCCGGCTTTATCGACAGCCACGTGCACTATGTGCAGCTGGAGATCATGGCTTCCTACGGTCGCCAGCTCCTCGACTGGCTCAACGACTACACCTTCCCGGAGGAGCTGAAGTTTGCCAGCCGCGAGCACGCGGATGCCCTATCCGAGGTGTTCCTCGACGAGATGCTGCGGGTGGGCACCACCACCGCCCAGGTGTTCTGCTCGAGTCATCCGGTGTCAGTGGACGCCTTCTTCGCGGCCAGCCAGCGGCGTGGCCTGTGCATGCTGGCCGGCAAGGTGCTGATGGACCGCCATGCTCCCGAGGGACTCATCGATGACGTCCTGGGCGGTATCCGCGACACCGAGCGGCTGATCGGCGACTGGCACGGCAAGGGACGGCTGGGGTACAGCCTGACGCCGCGCTTCGCGCCCACCTCCACCCGGGCTCAGCTCGACGCCACCGGCGCCATCCTGCGCAGCGACCCGAGCCTCTGGCTGCAGACCCACCTCGCCGAGAACACCGGCGAGCTTGACTGGGTATCTGAGCTCTTCCCCGGCAGCCGCGACTACCTGGAGGTCTATGAACAGTCGGGCCTGGTGGGGCCGCGGAGCACCTTCGCCCACGGCATCCACCTGGACCAGCAGATGCGCGGCCGGTTGGCGGAGCGCGGCGCCAATCTGGCCTTCTGTCCCAGCTCGAACCTGTTCCTGGGCAGCGGGCTCTTCGACCGCCAGGCCGCCCGGGAGATGGCCCTCAACGTCACCTACGCCAGCGACGTGGGCGGCGGCACCGATCTCTCGGGCCTCGCCACGCTCAAGGCCGCCTACCAGGTGGGTCAGCTGCGCGGCCAGCCGCTCACCGCCTGGCAAGGCTTCTACGGGCTAACCCTGGGCAACGCCCGGGCGCTCTCATTGAATGAGCACATCGGCCGTCTGGCCCCGGGCATGGACGCCGACTTCGTGGTACTCGACCCCGCGGCCACCCCGCTGCTGGCCAGGCGCTGCGCAGGCTCTCGCACCCTGGGGGAAACGCTCTTTGCGCTGATGATGCTGGGCGACGACCGCACGGTGGCTGAGACCTGGGCCGCCGGCCGCTGCCTGCACCGGAGCGACGCCGGCGCCTGACACGACCTCGGGGCCACCTCGAGGACAGCTATTTTCTGCCGTCTCTGCGCGCACAGCGTCAGGGCTTTTCTGCCCTGCCCGCTCGATAATAGCCGCCCCCTCAGCATCACCATAGCGCCCCGAGCGGCACCTCTTGACCCTGGGTCGATGGGGGTTGTCCATCTGGTCAATACATGACTAAGCTGTGCGCCAGGGAGGGGTATGACCGCATGGTCAAACCCTCAGCCGATGCCGCTACCGTCGGCACCGCCTGTCTTCCCGAACCAGGATTCGACGTACCCCACGACCAACAACAATGGAGTCCCCATGGACCCGACCTCTTCCTCCCTCTCCGACGAGTCGATGGCGCACTCATCCACCGGCAAGGTGCACTGGCTCGACCGCTACTTTGGTGTTTCACGGCGGGGCTCTTCGCTGCGCACCGAGATCCTCGCCGGTGTCGCCACCTTCCTCGCCTCGATGTATATCATCGTTGTCAACCCGGCCATTCTGAGCGACGCCGGCATCCCCTTCTCCGCCGCCCTCTCGGCGACAGTATTGATCAGCTTCATGAGCAGCCTGGCCATGGGGCTCTATGCTCGGAACCCGATCCTGGTGGCTCCCGGCATGGGCATGAATGCCCTGTTCACCTACACCCTGGTGCAGGGGGCGGGGCTCTCCTGGGAGGTGGCGCTGGGCTGCGTGTTCTGGTCGGGGGTGATGTTCGCGACCCTGGCCATGTTCAACGTGCGCAAGGCGATCATCGAGGCGATTCCACCCTCATTGCGCTATGCCATCACCTGCGGTATCGGACTCTTCATCACCTTCATCGGCTTCAAGAATGCCGGCTTCATCGTCGGCAGCGAGGCTACCCTGGTGACGCTGGGCAGCTTCGATCCGGCGCTGGCGACCTTCTTCATCGGCATGATGGCCACCGCCATCCTGGTGATCCTGCGTTTCAACGGCGCGCTGATCCTGGGCATCGCGCTGACCACGCTACTGGCGACGCCCATGGGACGCCTGTGGGGCGGCGACGTGGTGGTGGAGTGGAGCGGCCTTGCCGCCTGGCCCGACTTCGGGGCGGTGATGCAGGTGGACATCTGGGGCGCGCTAAAGGTCGCCTACCTGCCATTCATCTTCGTGATGCTGTTCACCAACTTCTTCGATGCCCTGTCGTGCTTCATGGCACTGTCGGAGTCGGCCGACCTCAAGGACAAGGACGGCAACCCCCGCAACCTCAAGCGCTCAATGACGGTGGATGCCTTCGCCTCGATGATCGCCGCACCGCTGGGCACCAGCGCGGCCCAGACTTTCATCGAGTCCGGCGCCGGCGTCGCCCAGGGCGGGCGTACCGGCCTGGTAGCGGTGGTCATCGCCCTGCTGTTTTTGCCGTTCCTGTTCTTGTCGCCGCTACTCTCGCTGGTGCCGAGTATTGCAACGGCACCCGCCCTCGTCCTGGTGGGGCTCTTTATGCTGGCACCGATCAGCAAGATAGAGTGGTCAAAGTTCGAGGAGGCCTTCCCGGCCTTCCTGGCGATCATCTTGATGCCCCTGACCTATTCCATCACCTTAGGAATAGCCTTCGGCTTTCTCAGCTTTGTGATGATCAAGATCTGCACAGGGCGCCTACAGGACATCCGGCCGGCCATGTGGGTCTCGGCCGCCCTCAGTGTGGTGATGCTGGTCACCACCCAGTAAGCGCGAAGGCTACCAGGGAGGGTGGCCTGCGCCGGCCCATAGGGCTCAGCCGTGGGCTCAGCCGTCCTCCCCAGCCAGCGGCAATTCGAGGAGCCAGGCCACCAGGCACTTGATATCCTCCTCGGCGACCCGACGATTAGGCGTCATGCGCTCCTCTCCCCAGTTGCCGCTGCCGCCTTCGCGCACCGTGACCACCAGCCGCTCCAGCGCTTCGTCGTCGTCACGATAGCGCTCTGCCACGTCCCGCCAGGCGGGCCCACGCAGGGTGTCATCCAGGTCGTGGCAGTTGAAACAGCCGCTCTCCCAGGCCAGGTCGATCATGGCCTCGTCTTGCACGTCCCCGCCAGCCTGAGTCGTTCCTGAGGCCAGCGCGGCCACCAGCAGGCTCGCGGCCAGGCCCCTCATCGCCCCCCTACTCATCTTGCTTTCCTCCCAGCAAGGCATCCGCCACACGGAACACCGTCAGGGCCGCCAGCGCGGCGGCGAAAAGCATCGGCATCCGGTAGTCGGCGCGGGTCAGTATCCAAAGGTGGGTAACACCCAGCGCCGCCGACACATAGATCAACCGATGCAGCCAGTGCCAGGCAGTGAAGCCCATGGCCTTCTGGGTGTATCGGAAGGAGGTCAGCGCCAGCGGCACCAGCAGCAGCAAGGCTGCCGCCCCGTAGCGAATATAGGGAAGGTCGACCATCTCGCGGCGAATCCAGGGCCAATCCCAGTACTGATCGAGCCCCATCCAGGCCAGCATATGGGCCAGCAGCCAGAAGAAGGCCCACAGCCCGATCTGGCGCCGGGCGATCATGATCCCGACCCAGCCGGTAACGCGAAAGGCCGGGCTGAAGGCGATGGTGGCCAGCAGCAGGATAAAACCGGTGCGGCCGGTGTAGTGCACCACGGCTTCGCCCGGCACCGGCCCCAGGGCACCGCTGATCCAGAGCCAGGCAAGCCAGATGGCGGGCAACACGCCGGCGGCCAGCACCAGCAGTCGGAAGGCGAGAATGCGCGCAGCGGGCGTGAACGACATGATAACGGGCTCGCTCGGGTCAGAAGTGCTTGTTCAGGTCCATACCGGCGTAGAGCTCGGCGACCTCGTCGGCGTAGCCGTTGAACATCAGCGTCTCGCGGCGACCGCTCTCGCCGATGCGCCGCTCCCGGGCCTGGGACCAGCGCGGGTGGTCCACCTCGGGATTCACGTTGGCGTAGAAGCCATATTCGTCGGGGTTCTGCTCGATCCAGGAGGTGGTTGGCATCTCCTCGACCAGGCGGATCTTGACCACCGACTTGATGCTCTTGAAGCCGTACTTCCAGGGCACCACCAGGCGAATCGGCGCGCCATTCTGGTTGGGCATCATCTCGCCATACATGCCCACTGCCATCAGCGTCAGCGGATGCATCGCCTCGTCGATGCGCAGCGCCTCGCGGTAAGGCCACTCGATGATCGAGCGACGCTGCCCGCGCAGGTTGTCCGGATCATAGATCGACTCGAAGACCACGTACTTTGCCCGCGAAGTGGGCGCGTGGCGCTTGAGCAGCTCGCCCAGCGGGAAACCGATCCAGGGAATCACCATGGACCAGGCCTCCACGCAGCGCAGGCGATAGATGCGCTCCTCCAACTCCTGGCTGGCCAGGATATCTTCCAGGGCAAACGATCCTGGCTTCTCCACCTCGCCCTCGATGCTCACCGACCAGGGGTCGGTGACCAGGCGGTGGGCATAGACCTCCGGGTCGCTCTTGCGAGTGCCGAATTCGTAGAAATTGTTGTAGGTGGTGACATCGCGAAATTCGGTCAGCGTCTCGCCATCCGCCAGCGCCTGGCTGGGCAGCTCGCCAGCGAGCCGCGCCTCGAGGTCCTCCCGCCAGGCATGGGCGGCGGGCGAGAGCAGCAGACCGGGGGCCAGCGCCGCCGCGCCCAGGGCCGCACCGCCCCTGAGAGAGCCCTTGAGAAAGCGGCGACGCCCCTCGAACAGCTCGCGAGGTGTCACCTCCGACTCAGGGATAGGGGGACAGCGATAGCGATAGCGGGTCATGGTCATCGACCTCCTCCGCAGAGTCGAGAAAACGACAGCTTCCCGAAAAAGCCGGGAGGCGTCCAGCCGGCAGGGTATACCCTTGTCAAAACTTGACGTGGCTCAAGAGTGGTCCTTTTCCGACGCTTTTACTAGGTTGATTAGTGACAAGCGAAA
>PWIZ01000249.1 GCA_003560175.1 Halomonas sp.
CCCCGCCGCGGCACAAGGCGACGCCCATCAACGCGCCACCACCTCCGGTTACCCTTTTCCTCTACCCTTGACGCCGGGAATGGGCCACGATGGAGGCCATCGGACGTCAACTCCCGGAGACCCTTACCATGCGCCTACGCCACCCGGCGAAGACGCGCGGCGCCAGGTATAGCGGCGCCCGACGCATCGCTACCCTGCTGACCACGCTGACGCTGCTGCTGCCCTTCTCCCTGCCGCTGGCCCAGGCCGATGATCGCGCGCTGCGCGACGCCCTGGAAGCCGCCCGCAGCCAGCAGTGGGAGCGTATCGATCAGCGCGCCATTGCCGGCCACCCGCTGGCCGGCTACGTGGAGTACCACCGCCTTCGTGGACGCCTGCCCCAGGCCGAGCCGGGCCAGATTCTCGACTTCATCGAGCGCCACGATGACTCGCCGCTGGGCGAGTGGCTGCGCGGCCAGGCCATCGCCCAGTACGGTTACGCCGGACGCTACGGCAGCCTGCTCGCCGTGGCTGATGGCGAACCCGCCGGCACCGCCCGCCAGTGCTACTACTACTCCGCCCTGCTCGGCAGTGACCCCCAGGCTGCCGCCGAGGGCGGACTGGCACTGTGGATGGTCGGCCGCTCCCAGCCGGACGCCTGCAACAACCTGTTCGGCGCCCTGCGCAGCCGCGGGGTGATCGGCGAGCAGCAGATCTGGGAGCGCAAGATGCTGGCCTGGCAGGCCGGCGAATCGGGGCTCGCCGGCTATCTTGGCCGACAGCTGGGCAGCCGCTGGGATGACTCACGCCGGGTCATGGAGCGCCTCTCAGGCGACTTTGCCGCCGTGACCCGGGTGCCGACCTGCCTGGGACCCGAGTGCCGCGGCTCCGGGCCGCTGTTTGCCGCCGCCATGCACGGCTTCACCCGGGCCGACACCGAGGCGGCCGTGGAGGCCTGGCGCAAGATTGCGCCGCACCTGCCCATCGAGCAAGAGCACCGCCGCGCCATCGAGCGCGATCTGATCTTCTACTCGCTGGTACGGAACGTCCGCCAGCATCGCGGCTGGGTCGACGAGGCCCTGGCCGGGCGAAGCGACGCCGATCTGCTGGAGCTGCGCGTACGAGCCGCCCTCGGTGAACGCGACTGGCGCGGGGTGCTGAGCTGGCTGGACCGCATGGAGCCCGAGACCCGGGACGACAGCCGCTGGCACTACTGGGCGGGGCGCGCCCACGAGCAGCTGGGTGACAGCGCCCGCTCCCGGGACGCCTTGACGCTGGCCGCCCAGGGGCGCAGTTTCTTCGGTTTTGCCGCCGCCGACCGCATCGGTCAGCCCTACGCTCTTAACCTGGAGCGCAACGGCTTCGACGACGGCTTCCGGCAGCAGGTCTCCCGCTGGCCGGCCGTGCAGCGCACCGAGGCGCTGCTGCGGATCAACGAACCCGGCCTGGCGGCCAGTGAATGGTATGCGGCCGTGGAGCGGGCCGGAGAACGCGAAGCACGCGCCCTGGCCGACTACGCCCAGCGCCGCGGCTGGCATGCCAAGCTGGTGCAGACCACCATCACCGGCGGCATGTGGGACGCCCTGGACTGGCGCTTCCCCGAAGCCTACCGCGATCACTTCCTGCATTGGGGCCGCATGACTGGCGTCGATCCCTATCTGCTGATGGGCATTGCCCGCCGCGAGAGCGCCTACAACCCCACGGCGCTCTCCCCCGCCGGTGCCCGCGGCCTGATGCAGGTGATGCCGGGTACCGCCACGCAGTTGGCCCGCCAGCTCGGCATCAGTGATCCCGGCGCCTACGGGGTGCTCGACCCCGAGCTCAACATTCGCCTGGGCAGCACCTATATTCGCGACATGCTCGACCGCTACAGTGGCAACCGTCTAGCCGCGGCGGCCGCCTACAACGCCGGCCCCGGCCGGGTCGATCGCTGGTTGGCCGATGCCCCGGAGGAGTTCGACCTCTTCGTGGAGAGCATCCCGTTCCGGGAGACCCGGCTCTACGTCCAGGCGGTGCTCTCCTACCGAGCGATCTTCGAGAGCCTGGCCAACGGCGGCGACAGCCTGGGCATCTCGATGCTGAGCCCTGCGGAGAAGACGGTGCGCTACGACCGCTCGCTGCTGGCCAGGAACTGACGGATAGCGGCTTGCTCAGGGTGACGGAGCCCGTTCCAGCGCCAGCTTGAGGCCAAAGGCGATCAGCACGGCCCCGGTGGCGCCGTTGAGGCCGCGGGCGAAGGTGCGGCTGGCCAGCAGGCGCCCGGCGCTGCCCACCATCACCGCCACGCCGATCTGCCAAAGGTTGGCGATCACGAAATGCACGCCGGCCAGGAACAGCGACTTGGCCAGCGCCGGGTCGCCGGGGGCGATGAACTGGGGCAGGAAGGCCATGTAGAAGATCACGGTCTTGGGGTTGAGCACGTTGGAGAGCAGCCCCTCCCGCAGTGGCCGCCATACCGGCACCGGATGGTGCTGACCGATGACCCCCGCCACCGCCAACCCCTGACTTCGACGCGCCGCCAGCAGGCTGTGCACGCCCAGCCACACCAGATAGGCGGCCCCGGCCAGCTTGAGCAGGCCGAAGGCCCAGGCCGACTGCAGCAGGATCAGCGAGATGCCCAGGGCCGAGACCGTGGCGTGGACGAAGAGCCCACAGCAGATCGCCAGGCTGGTCAGAATACCGTCGCGCACTCCGCCCCGAGCGGTGTTGCGAATCACCAGCAGAGTGTCGACCCCGGGGCTGAGAGAAAGCAGGGTAATAGCCACCAGAAAGGGCCAGAACTGAGCATCGATGAACATGGGAGCAGGCACTCCTTGCGTCGGGTTGCGGGCTTGCTGCCCGGCGGGATTCGATCTACAGTGATTTTGGTGGTTGACGGTCGACCCATGAGAACCGGATCGTCAACTGCAGCGTGTGGTCACCAGGAAGCGGGTTGTCGATTGTCTTTCGATACCCTCGATGATGAATGGCAAAAACTTCTTTCCTGTTCTGTCCACGCACTTCGGGCATCCGCACCGGCGGACCCGGTACGACCATTAAAGTATGTTAAGGAAATCGACAATGGCAACTGGCACTGTCAAGTGGTTCAACGACACCAAGGGCTACGGCTTCATCTCTCCGGACGACGGCGGTGACGACCTGTTCGCTCACTTTTCCGAGATTCAGGCTGACGGCTTCAAGACCCTGCAGGACGGCCAGAAGGTCACCTTCGAGGTCACTCAGGGCAAGAAGGGCCTTCAGGCTTCCAACATCCGTCCCGCCGACTGATTCGGCGCACGGAAAGCGACGCCCCGGCGACGCCGCTGAAACGAGAAGGCCCACCGTTCGGTGGGCCTTTTTCTGTCGCGGGACGGAGGCGCCGCGCCCCCAGGGGGTAGGCCTCTCGGCTAGTTTCCCTCCATGGGCTCGATCTCGAAATCGTCTGCCTCCATGGGTTCGAACTCGGGGAGCTCCTGCTCCACGGCATCGAACTGCTCCTCCAGGCGACGCTGAGCTTCCTCGAAGCGGCGCTCCTGCTCCTCGATGATGGCATCGATGTCGGAGCTGGTCGGCCCACCGGTATCCAGCTGGCCTTCATCGAGACCGGAATCGAAGTCCATCCCGGCGTCGAACTCGTCATCACCCTCCATGGGCTCGGGGACCACGGCCTCCTCCTCGGCCGCCTCGAACTGCTCATCGATACGCCGCTGGGCCTCCTCGAAGCGCCGCTCGGTCTCCTCGAGCATGGCGTCGATCTCGTCGCGGGTGGTCTCGCCGGGCAATGCGGCGCCCTCATCCAGAGTGCTGGCCGGCGACTCGCCCAGGGTTTCGTCTTCGGGTATCTCCTCCGGCACCTCATCGGCCACGTCGCCAACAGGGTCGGGGACCTCATCCGCGGGCGCTTCCTCCTGGACCAGCCCCGCCTGCTCCTCGGGGGACAGCTCATCCTCGAGGGCTTCCGGTTCGGCCTCGGCCGGCTCGGCGCTCTCTTCCTGCGCGGCAGGGTCGGCCGTCGAAGGAGTCGGCTCTTCACCGTTGCCGCAGCCGGAGAGCATCAGCGCCATCAGGGCCGCCAGCAGCGCGGGCTTCCAGGGTCTCTTCACCATCCTCTCCTCAATCCTGATTTCAAGGGTGACATTGCAACAGAGCGGCCGGCCTCCCGCAAGGCTGAACCCGGATCACTCTTCCCGAAGCGGCAGCGGACAGCCCAGGGTCCAGGCCACGGCACGCAGCAGCTCGGACTCCTCGGGCAAGATTCGGCCATCCTGCTCCACGCAGCACACCATGGCGGTCAGCAGCGCCGCCCGTTCGGCCTGCACCAGCCTCACCAGACGTTCCATGGCCCAGTCCAGCTCCGCCGCCGTGGAGGGCTCGCGCACCAGATCCAGTGCGACGCCGAGCGCCCTCCCCGCCTGATCGAGGGACTCACGCTGTTCATCCGTCGAGGCCAGACCGCTGCGCGCCAGGGTGGAGAGCAGCAGCGAAAGTGGCCCCGCCAGATCGCGCAGGTGCCGGTCTCGCCGCGCCCGCCGTTCGCCCTCGATGCCCACGAGCACCAGCCGATGCAGCGCCCACTGCAGGGCACCCGGCACGGTCTCGGCGGCCATCAGCCCCGCGAGACACTGGCGGAAGCGGGCGAACTGGGCCGCCGAAAGCTGGCGCAACTGCGGCAGGGCCAGTTCGATCAGCGGCAGGCGATCCCCCGGCGTCAGACGCGACAGGGGCTCGTCCAGGGCGTCGAGTTCACGGAGCACCTCGGGCAGCGCCTGGTTGGCCAGCAGGCGCCGCTGGGCATCACGGCTGGCCGGATCCACCCCCATCAGGATGCCGTAGACCAGCGCCCGAGCGGCGAAGGGCTCATGGGCAGCGTCGATCAGCAGCGCGTCGATGCTGGCCAGCCGGCGGCGAGCAGCGGCCAGGGCCGCGGGGTCGGGCTGACCGACGCTGGCCACCACTGCACCGGCCAGGGCGGCCCCGGTCAGGGCACCCCCCATGCTCTCTCCCGAACCGCCACTCATCCCTCCGTTCACTCCTCCCGCAATAATCGCCGATTGACGGGAGGGAGTCGCCGAGTCCTGTGACGACGCCGCCTTCGGGGTCGGGGCGAAGGGCTCGGGCAGGCTCCCGTCCCAGCGCGGCAGCACGCGGCGGATGCGCGCCTCAAGGGGGGGGTGGGTAGCGGTGAGCCGGCTCATATGGCGAACGCCGCTTCCGAAGTAGAGGTGGCTGAACTCCGAGGCCTGGGAGGCCATCAACCGCGAGCCCATCCGATAGGCGGCCAGGGTCTGCAGGGCGCCGCCGATACCCTCGGGGTTACGGGTGTACTGGACGGCGCTGGCATCGGCCAGGAACTCGCGCTGGCGACTCACCGCCGACTTGATCAGGTTGCCACACAGGGTACCGGCATAGCCCACCAGCATCAGCGCCGCCCCACCCGCCAGCACCGCCGCATGCCCCCCGCCGCCGCGACGTGAGGAGCGTCCGCGTCCCGACATTGCGGCGCCGCGCAGCAGCAGCTGGCCGATCAGCCCGATTACCAGGATGCCGTGCAGCAGCGCCACCAGGCGCAGGTTGAGGCGCATGTCGCCGTGGAGGATATGACTGAACTCGTGGGCGATGACCCCCTGCAGCTGGTCGCGATCGAGATGTTCGATGGCGCCCCGTGTCACACCGATGGCGGCGTCGTGGGTCTCGTGACCGGCGGCGAAGGCGTTGATCGCGGCATCCTCGAGCAGGTAGACCGACGGCACCGGCATGCCCGAGGCGATGGCCATCTCCTCCACCACGTTGAGCAGCTGGCGCTCGTCGGCGTTCCGGGTATCGGGGTTGAGCGGCCGGCCACCCAGCGCCTCCGCCACCGCCGAGCCGCCGGCGCGCAGCTGCAGGTGGCGCATTACCGCTCCGCCCACCACCAGGGCTACCACCCCCAGCG
>PWIZ01000104.1 GCA_003560175.1 Halomonas sp.
CAGTGACTTGAGAGTTGCAAGCGCCCCTGGCCTGGCATGAACGACGACGGCGCCCGCGGGCGCCGTCGAGATGAATCGAACAGAATAGAAATTAGCGCACGGTGATCACGGTGCACTCGGCGGCATGGGATACCTTGTGGGAGACGCTGCCGACCACGAAGCCTTGAAGGTCGCTGAGGCCGCGGCTGCCCATGACGATGGCGTCGATGCCGCGCTTGCGCGCCTCGCTGAGGATGGTGCGGGCCGGGTCGCCCTGACCGACAACGGTCTCGATGTTGGTGGCTCCCTGCTCGCGGGCGGCCTCGGCGGCACGGCTGATCACTTGCTTGCCGGCATCCTCGCGCTCTTCGCGGCTGGCCTCGATGGCGATGGCGCCGATGCCCCACACCAGGGTGGTCTCGTGGGCAAGCTCTTCCGGGATATGCAACAGATGGAGGGTGCAAGCCGCTTCCTGACGGGCAAGCTGGCAGGCCACAGATAGCGCCTTCTGGGCGTGCTTGGAACCATCGACGGGAACCAGGATGGAGGTGAACATGAACGGACTCCTTGTATGAGATGGGATTGATTCGAGCCTAGCGGGTTTCGACGCCGAGGTCATGTATCGTGAGCCCGGGCGTTGCGAAAGTTGGTCTCACTCAAGCAGTGTGGTCGAGGTCGGCCTCCAGCCGACGCAGCTGCTGCCAGAGCTCGCGACGCAGATCGCCCAGCCGAGGAAGGCTCTCTTCCGGGAAGGGCATTGGGCGAGTGAGCCGCTGGGTGCGCAGCCCCAGCCGGGCGCTGAGTAGACCGACCCCCATGCCCTGGGCGGCGCGGGTCGAGAGCCGTCCGGCCAGATTCATGGAGAGCATCTGCATGCCGGCATCGCCGGCCATCTCGGTGGCACCGGCAAAGGCCATCTGGTAGAGCACGCTGCGCAGCAGACGGACCCTCCCCGGGTAGCTCAGCTCCAGGCCGTAGAGGCGGCACAGGCGGTCGATCATCGCCAGGCTGCGCCACGCCACCAGTGCCATGTCCACCAGGGTGAGCGGGCTAACCGCCACCATGATCGCCGTCTCGCCGGACATCCGTGAAATGAGCCGACTCGCCTCGCGGTCGCGGGGAGCCAGCAGGTGGTGGTCAAGCAGCAACTGGGTGTCACGGCCGTCGTGATGGGCCTGGCGAGCGGTCAGGAAACCCCGCCAGTGGGGGTGGTCGTCATCCAGGTCCAGGCAGCGTCGCAGCGATTCGGCGGTGGCGTGGGCCTCCTTGGGGGCTGCCTCGGGAAGTGCGGCGAGGCGTTCGCGAAGCCGGTCGTGGCGGCGCAGCCGCCTCAGCCGCCACAGCTCGCGGGCCAGCGCCGAGCCGCCCAGCGCAAGGGCCAGCAGCAGCAGCAGGCTCCAGGCGCCGGCCAGCCAGTTGCCGCCCAGGCTGGCGGCATAGAGGGTGCTGGCGGCCTCCACGGCGCCCAGGCCCAGGGTGCCACTTAAGAGGGTGAGGAGCCCCCAGCGGCGCCGACGTGGCCGGGCCAGGCTCGCCTCCAGGGCCTGCTCGCCGACTCCCGGCGGTTCGTCGGCCAGGGGGCGGCTGGTCAGCTCGGCGTCGAAGGTCTCGGTGGGTCGCGGGTCAGGGGAGGAGGCAGAGGCCTCGGCCTCGCCGGGCTCGGCCGAGAAACGTTGACTCGGTCGCGGGTCGCGGGACAGGTTCATTGCAGCTTGTCTCCGATCAGCCAGTCCAGGGCCGTATCCATGCGGATATGGGGCAGGGCGCCGCCCTCCAGGGGCAGTGGCCGAAAGCTCGGATAGGAGAAGCCCTGGCGGGTCCAGAAGGCCGCGTCGGGCAGGCGCTCCGGCACCTCGCCGGGAAACAGCAGCAGCGGTTCACCATCGAGCCCGACGGCGCGCAGGGCCGGAGTGCGCTGGCCCCGGTGCTCCACTTCTCGGGCTTCGCTGGCGCGGATCGCCGCCAGCGACAGGGCGCGCACCGGCACGCTGGCAAAGCGCAGGTCCTTCAAGGGCTCGGCCAGTAGCGCTTCGAGCAGAGCCACCAGCCGCGGATGCTGTTCGGGAGTGACATGGTCGGCCTTGGTGGCGGCGATGGCCAGGCGGTCGATACGCGGCGCGAAGAGCCGCGACAGCAGGCTACGTCTGCCGTAGTCGAAGCTCTGCATCAGGTTGGCCAGCGCCCGTGAAAGGTCCTCGAAGCGCTCTGGGCCGGCATTCAGCGCGCCGAGCAGATCCACCAGCACGATCTGGCGGTCGAAACGCCGGAAATGGTCGCGGTAGAAGGGCTTCACGATGTGCTGCTGATAGTGGTGGAAGCGCCGAGCCAGGGTGGCGTAGTTGCTCTCGGGCGGTAGGGCCGCCAGCGTGGCCGGGGCGGCCTCGGACAAGCCGGGCAGCGGGAAGAACTGCAGTACCGGGGCGCCGGCGAGATCGCCCGGCAGCAGAAAGCGTCCCGGCTGCAGGTCGGCGAACCCCGCCTCCCGGGCCGCGTGCAGCCCCTCGGCATAGCGCTCGGCGATCTTTGCCAGCTGGGCCTCGTCGGCGTCGCCGGCGGGGTCCAGGTTGTCCACGGCCGAGTGCCAGGCGGCAAAGTGGGCACGCCGCTGCTCCCCCCCCAGGGCCTGCTGGCTGTGGCACCAGCTGGCGTAGTCGTGGGCCAGCAGAGGCAGGTCGAGAAGCCACTCTCCCGGGTAGTCGAAGAGGTCCAGGGTCAGCTGGCGGGTCTCGCCGGCAAGCCAGCCACGCTTCGCCGGCCGGTAGCGCAGCACCAGGCGTAGCTCGCTGATGCCGCGGGTGGGTTCCGGCCAGCGTGGTGGCGTTTCGGCGAGAGCCGCCATGGCCTGGTCGTAGGGGAAGCGCGGCACGCTCAGGTCCTGCTGACTGACCCGCCGGGCCCCCAGCAGGCGTCCCTGCCGTGCCGCAGGCAGCAGGTCGAGCCTTGCCTCCAGGCCGGCATGGCGCAGCTGGTTGACCAGGGAGGGAAGAAAGGCCGTCTTGCCAGAACGGGATAGGCCAGTCACCGCCAGGCGTAGCTGGCGATCACGGCCGCGCTCGAGGAGGTCCTGAAGTTCGCGAGCCAGCGGCTGGCGCATGGGCAGAGTCTCCTCGGCGCTCAGCGAGGGCCGGCGAACATGGCGTAGAGCAGCGGAGTCGCGGCGATCAGGAACCCGGCTCCGGCCATCAGGTAGCCGGGCAGTCGATGCCGGGTGCGGTGGGCCAATGTCAGGCCGCCGATACAGACCACCATGCCCACCAAATTGAAGGTAAAGGAGGCCATTTCCATAAAGTGCTGGGGCGACATACGCGCTCCTCAGGTTGCCGTGTGCTGGAGGGAATGGTATCAGGTGTCGGTGTCTCTCCGCAGGGTCGGTAGGGAGTAAACGTATGGCCAGGTTGCCTGATGCCGAGGCGGTGATCCGTTTCTGGTTTGACGAATTGAAGCCAGCCAAGTGGTTTCGTAAAGATCCCGAGCTGGATGCCGATGTCTCGGCGCGCTTTGGTGAACTGCTCGAAGCCGCCGGGCGCGGCGAGCTATGGTCGTGGCGGCTCTCGGCGAGGGGGCGGTTGGCGGAGGTGATCGTGCTTGACCAGTTCTCGCGAAATATCCACCGGGAGACGCCGTTGGCCTTCACCCGAGACCCGGTGGCGCTGGTACTGGCTCAGGAGGCGGTGGCCAGCGGCATCGATCACCACCTGGAGGTGCCGTGGCGCGCCTTCCTCTACATGCCCTGGATGCACAGCGAGTCTCTGGCGATTCACGACGAGGCGCTGGGGCTCTTCGACCAGCCGGGGCTTGAGGAGCAGCTGCGCCATGAGCATCGCCACCGCGACATCATTCTGCGTTTCGGCCGCTATCCGCACCGCAATGCCATACTGGGTCGCCCCTCCACCCCGGAGGAGCTGACTTTTCTCGAACAGCCGGGATCATCGTTCTGAGTGGCTCGGCGCCATAGCACCGACAAGGAGAGTGAGATGGGACTGATTGCCTGGTTGATTATCGGCGGGTTGGCAGGCTGGATCGCCGGCCATATCATGCGCGGGGGCGGCTTCGGCATCCTCGGCAACATCGGCGTCGGCGTGGTGGGCGCGGTGATCGGCGGCTTCCTGTTCAGCCTGCTGGGGCTGCAGGCCGGCGGCTTCGTCGGCTCGCTGGTGACCGCCATCATCGGCGCCGTGGTGCTGCTCTGGGTGATCACGAAGGTCAGGCAGGCGTAGCCGGCACGACCCTGTGCTCGGCGCCCGGCCCCGGCCCCGGCCGGGCGCCGTCGTTTCCGGCAGGACTCAGTGGCCAGGCGCCCGTGGCAGGATGCGTCGGTAGCGATCCAGGGCGCGGTCGAGCCAGGCGCCGCTGAGCTGCACCTCTTCGCGGCGGGCGGGTACCTTCAGCGACAGCAGGAAAACGCCGGGGGGCGATGCGTTGCCGGTCGTCAGTCGCCGGCTCAGGGCATCGGGCAGGTGCTGTGGTCGCCGCCAGGTGAGGCGCAGAGCCCGCTGGTCGATCAGGTATTGCAGGCGAGCAGTATCCTTGAGCACCGACGCGGCACCAAAGGCCAGCCCCCGAGAGAGACTCTCCAGGGTGCGATAGGCGGGGGCGCCGGCGGCCCGGCAGGCATGATCGCCTTCCACGAAGCAGCCTTCGCGCTCCTCCGGGGCCGTGGGCCAGCGGCCGCCGGCGAGGCGCGCCGGGGTGGCGGGGTAGGCCAGGGTGATGGCCATCGCGGGGGTGCCATCGGCCAGCGTCGTGTCGCCATCGGCGATCACTCCGTGGCGCAGCTCGTCGCGCAACCAGCGATAGTCGCAGGCCTGCTGGACGGTGGCCTGGGCATCCTTGAGGGAATGGCTAGCGCCCTGCAGGGAGCGCAGCAGGGAAAGGGTTCGCAGAATCACGCTCTTGCCTCTCGTTTGACGCCATCATCTTCCCGGCTGACCGGCCTGATGGCAAGGCCTCCAACGAGCACCGCCCGGCACTTGGCCGGGCGGTGAGGTCCTGGACGCGAGGCGTCAATCAGGCGGTGGCGGCCTGCCCCACCAGTTCCTTGAGGGCGGCCTCGACGATAGCCAGGCCTTCCTCCAGTACTTCGTCCTCGATGGTGACGGGCATCAGGAAGCGAATGGTGTTGCCGTAGAGGCCGCAGGAGAGCAGGACCAGCCCCTTCTCACGGGCGCGCTTGCACAGCGCCGCGGCCAGGTCGGCATTCGGCGTGTGGTTGGCCTTGTCGGAGACGAGGTCCAGCGCAGCCATGGAGCCCAGGTGGCGGCCGTTGTCCACGCAGTCGAACTCCTGCTGCCACTGGGCGAAGCGCTTGCCCAGTTTTTCGCCCAGCGCCATGCTCTTCTCGAGGATGTTCTCCTCCTCGAATACCTCGAGCACCGCCAGGGTAGCGGCGCAGGAGACCGGGCTGCCGGTGTAGGTGCCGCCCAGAGAGTTGGGCCCGGAGGCGTCCATGTGCACGTCGGTGCCCACGATGGCGGAGATCGGCATGCCGTCGGCCATGCTCTTGGCCATGGTGATGATGTCGGGCTCGACGCCGCTGTGCTCGATGGCGAACATCTTGCCGGTGCGACCGAAGCCTGACTGTACCTCATCGGCAATCATCAACATGCCGTGCTCGTCGCAGATCTCGCGGATCGCCGTGAGAAAGCTGGCCGAGGCGGGATAGAAGCCGCCCTCGCCGAGCACCGGCTCGATCACGATCGCCGCGGTGTCGCGGGGGTTGGCATCGGTCTTGAGGACCATCTTCAGGCCGCGCAGGGCCTCGTCTTCGCTGACGCCGTGGTAGGGCACGGGGTAGGGCGCGCGGAAGACGTTGCCCGGCATGCTGCCGAAGTCACCGGCGTAGGGAGCGACCTTGCCGTTCATGGCCATGGTCATGAAGGTGCGGCCGTGGTACCCGCCGTCGAAGCAGA
>PWIZ01000203.1 GCA_003560175.1 Halomonas sp.
TGAGCTGCGTGCGGGTGAGGTAGGCACCCACCCCCAGGGGCTCATCCACCAGGGCGGCCAGCGGTAGCGTCAGATGGCGCCGCTGGCCCTCCATGACCGCCACCTCGATCTCGTCGCCCACCCGGGCCCCCAGTGACTCGGCCAGGTAGCGGGTCAGCATCAGTCCCGCCTCGGGCAGGCGCTGGGGACGTCCCTCGCCGTCCAGGACCTGACGCAGCCGCGGCTCGGGGTCCATACCCAGCAGACTGGTGCGCTCCTGGCGGTGGCCATGGCTCAGGGTCACGGGTACCCGGCGCCAGGTCTCTACCGCCAGCACCCCGGGTTGGTGGCGCAGTTCGCCGGCGGCCCGAGCCGGGGTCGCCTCCACGAAGGTGAGCTCCATGTCCATGCGCAGTACCTGGCGATACTGCTGGTCTATCATCGCCTCCACGGCGTCGAGCTGGTAGGCACCCATCATCAGCAGGCCTGCGGAGAGGGCCATGCCGGCCACCGAGAGACTGGTCTTGGCGGGGTGGCGGGCCAGGTGGCGCAGAATGATGCGTCCCTCGTGACCCAGCAGCGCGCCGGGCAGAATGCGCTCCAGCCAGCTGCGGCGAAAGTGCGCCGGCGCCGGTGGGCGCATGGCCTCGGCGGGCGGCCGACTCACCGCCTGCCAGACCGCCTGCCAGGTGCCGAGCAGGGCGGCCAGGGCCACCACCGCCAGCGACAGCGCCAGCGCCCAGAGCGGCACCCGGAAGGGCATCTCGGGGAAGCGAAAGTACTCGCGGTAGAGGTCCGCCATCCCGCTGGCTGCCCAGGCGCCCAGGGCCACGCCCAGCGCCCAGCCCAGCAGCACGATCATCCCGGCCAGCCGCCCGAAGTGGCGCGCCAGTTCGGTGTCTCGGTAGCCGAAGGCCTTGAGCACGGCCACCTGTTCGCGCTGAGTCTGGATCAGGCGGCCCATCACCACGTGGAGCAGGAAGGCCGAGACCGCCAGGAAGATCGTCGGCAGCACGGTGGCCTGAATGCGCTGCTGGTTGAGCTCCTCCTCGAGGAAGCGATGGGAGGGCTGGTCGTCGCGGGTCCAGGCGCCGGTGCCGCCGTAGCGGGCCAGCGCCAGGTCGAGGGCGTCGATCACGTCATCGCGGCGCGCGCCGGCCTGCAGGGTCAGGGTGAGCTGGTTGAAGGCCCCCTCCATGCCGTAGGCATTGGCCAGGGTGCGCTGGTTCATCCACAGCACGGCATAGCGGCGATAGTCGGGCATCAGGTCGGTGGGGGCGACCTGATAGAGGAACTCCGGGCTCAGGGCGATGCCGGCGAGCCGCAGCCGCACCCGGCGGCCGTCGATGATCGCCTCCAGGCTGTCGCCCGGGGCCAGTCCGTGGGCCTGGGCGAAGGCGTCGGAGACCACCACCTGATCGTCGCGCCCCGCCTCGGGCAGGCCACCGGCCACCAGGTGCAGGCGGTTGAGGGTCGGCTGGCGCCCGTCGGGGATCGACTGAGCCAGCCCGCGCACCGGGTCGTCGAAGCCCGCCACCGAGAGGCGCATGGCGGCCTGCACACGGGGTTCGATCAGGTTGACCCCCTCGATCTCCTGGAGGCGGCTCACCAGGCCCAGCGGGGCGCGCTTGACCTCGGCGAACACCTCGGCGAAGTGGTGGCTGGCGTAAAAGCGCTCCCGGGCCCCGGAGAGGGCCTCCAGGGTGGTCACCGAGAGAATCAGCGTCATTACCCCGCCGGCGATCACCACGGCGATGGCCAGCGTCTGGCCCTTGAGGCGCCAGAGGTCGCGGACGAGCTTGCGGTCGAGGGTCAGCATGGCGCCGTCACCAGCGCAGCTCGGGGGCGGGTCGCCGGCGAGGGTTGACGTGGATCTCGTCGACTCGGCCGTCGCGCAGGCGGATCACCCGGTCGGCCATCTCGCCGATCACCTCGTTGTGGGTGATGATCGCCACCGTGGTGCCGGTCTCGCGGTTGACGGTCTCGAGCACCTCGAGGACGCGGATGCCGGTGCGAAAGTCCAGGGCGCCGGTGGGTTCGTCGCAGAGCAGCAGGTCGGGCTGCTTGGCCACTGCGCGGGCGATGGCCACTCGCTGCTGCTCGCCGCCGGAGAGCTGGGAGGGGAAGTGGTCGAGGCGCTCGCCGAGGCCGACCATGGCCAGGGCGGCCTCCGGGGTCATGGGCTCCCGGGCGATCTCGGTGACGATGGCCACGTTTTCCCGGGCGGTAAGGCTCGAAATCAGGTTGTAGAACTGGAAGACGAAGCCGACGTGGTGGCGGCGAAAGCGAGTGAGCTCGCGCTGGCTGGCGCGAGTCAGGTCCCGGCTACGGCCGCTTGCATCGAGGTAGCGCACCTCGCCCTCGGAGGCGCTGTCGAGGCCGCCTAGGATATTGAGCAGGGTGGACTTGCCGGAGCCGGAGGCGCCCAACATCACCAGCAGTTCGCCGCGGTAGAGGGTTAGATCCACGCCACGCAGGGCCTGGATGGTGACCTCGCCCATCGGGTAGATACGCGTCAGACCGCGGGCCTCGAGAGCCGCTACCCTGTCGTCATGCATGCTGATATCGCCGCCGGAGGAAGTGCTGTGAGTCTAACCGGGGCAGCGGGTGGCCGCCATCAAGGGCGGACACGCCTTACACAGGGGGGGCTCACCGGGTGACCAGCCGCCCCTCGACATCGATCTCCAGGCGGCGATTGCGCCCGGCGAACAGGGCAAAGATAGCGGCGGAGGCGCAGATCGCCAGCAGTACGGCGGTGATGGTGGGCAACCCCAGGTTGAGCTGCAGCATCACGCCGACGCCCAGCGGTCCCATGGCGGCTAGCGTATAGCCACCGCCCTGGACCAGACCGGAGAGCTTGCCCGCCAGCCGGGAGTTCCCGGTGCGCAGCACGATCAGCGTCAGGGCCAGGCTGAAGCCGCCGCCCTGGCCCAGGCCAAGGAGCACGATGCCGAGCCAGCCCAGGGAGGCTGGCCCGATGAGCAGCAGCCAGAAGCCGGCGGCGATCATCGCCAGGACGCTGACCAGTGCCGGTCGCTGATCACGGCCCATCCGGGCCAGCCAGGGCGCACCGAGTGCGGCGGGTAGCTGCACCATCACCGAGCCGGCCATCATCCAGCCGGCTTCACCCTCACCGTAGCCGCGCTCCAGCAGCAGAGTCGGCAGCCAGCCGAAGACGATATAGGCCAGCGACGACTGCAGGCCCATGAAGAGCATCACCTGCCAGGCCAGAGGCTGGCCCAGCACCGCGCGCATCGAGCCGCCTGCGCTGGGCAGTGCCGCCTCGTTGCGCCTCGGAGCCAGCAGTAGCCAGGCCGCCAGGGCGAGAGCGGCCAACGCCGACCAGCTGGCCAGCCCCAGATGCCACCCCCCCAGCCAGTCGGCCAGGGGGATGCTGAGCCCGGCGCCCAGTGCCCCGCCCAGGCACAGCGCCATGGTGTAGACGCCGGTCATCAGGTCGGCGCCGGCGGGCAGCTCGCGTTTGACCAGTGCCGGCAGCAGGGTGCCGGCCACGCCGATGGCGGCCCCCACCATCAGGGTGCCGAGGAAGAGTGGAGGTATGGCCGGTACCCCGCGCAGTGCGAGGCCGCCGGCCAGAAGCGCCAGGCAGCCGGCCAGCGTCTGCTCGGGGCCGAAACGCTTGGACAGCCAGGGTGCCATCGGGGCGAAGAGCCCCAGGCAGAGTACCGGCAGGGTGGTCAGGGCGCCGATGAACAGCGGCGACAGGCCGGTATCCTGCTGGATACGGGTCAGCACCGGGGCGAGGCTCGAGAGGGCGGGACGCAGATTGAGCCCCACCAGCACCATCAGACCGATGAAGACCAGCAGGGTGCGTCGTGATGAGCTGTCGCTAGAGCGGAAGTCAGTGACCGTCACGGCGCCACTCCCTGCTGGTCTTGTTCTTGACGGCCCCGACGAAGCGACACTCATCGAGTGCCGCCATCACCGCCTTTCGCATCATCAAATTCACTGCGCTAGTGGGGCCGGCAGCGTCAGGCTTGCCTGCGGCCGCCGCCACCTCCGCCACCGCGACGACGGCGGGGCGCCTGGGACTGATCATCGCTGCGACGCTGGCCCTGACCCTGGGAGTTGCCACGACCCTGACCATTGCCGCGGCCCTGTCCGTTGCCACCACCACCGCGGTTGCGACCGTTTTCGATGGGCTCGGGCTTGGCATTGGGGTCGGGCTCGAAGCCGGGCTCGATGCGCTTCTCGAGGTCGCGCTTGATCAGCCGCTCGATGCCCTTGAGCAGGCCGTGCTCGTCGACGCAGACCAGCGATACCGCCTGGCCCTCGCTGCCGGCGCGGCCGGTGCGGCCGATGCGGTGCACATAGTCCTCGGCCACGTTGGGCAGCTCGAAGTTGACTACGTGGGGCAGCTCATTGATGTCCAGGCCGCGGGCGGCGATGTCGGTGGCCACCAGCACCTGCAGGTCGCCGCCCTTGAACGCGGCCAGCGCCTTGGTGCGCGCCGACTGGCTCTTGTTGCCATGGATCGCCATGGACGGGATGTCCTGCTTGGAGAGCTGCTCGGCCAGGCGGTTGGCGCCGTGCTTGGTCCGGGTGAAGACCAGCACCTGTTGCCAGTTGTGCTGGCTGATGAGGTGCGCGAGTAGATCGCGCTTCTTCTCGCGGTCCACGCGATAGATCGCCTGGTCGACGAGTTCGGCGGTGGTGTTGCGACGCGCCACCTCGATCATCGCCGGGCGGTCCAGCAGCTTGTTGGCCAGGGCCTGGATCTCATCGGAGAAGGTCGCCGAGAAGAGCAGGTTCTGGCGCTTCGGGGGAAGCACCTTGAGGATCTTCTTGATGTCGTGGATAAAGCCCATGTCGAGCATGCGATCGGCTTCATCGAGCACCAGGATCTCCACCTTGGTGAGGTCCACGTGCTTCTGCTGCTGGAGGTCGAGCAGGCGTCCGGGAGTGGCGACGAGCACGTCGAGCCCGTTGCGAATGGCGTCCACCTGGGGCTGTTGACCCACACCGCCGAAGATCACGTGGCTCTTCAGGGTCAGATGGCGGCCGTAGTCGGCCACGCTCTCGCCCACCTGGGCAGCCAGTTCGCGGGTCGGGGTGAGCACCAGGGCGCGCACCTCACGACGGCCAGGGCGCGGGCCGTCGGCCAGGCGCTGGAGCATCGGCAGGGTAAAGCCGGCGGTTTTACCGGTGCCGGTCTGGGCGCTAGCCAGCAGATCGCCGCCCTCAAGCACAGCAGGAATCGCCTGCAGCTGGATCGGGGTCGGAATGGTATAGCCCTGTGCCTCAACGGCACGAAGGAGTTCGGCACGCAGGCCAAGTTCGGAAAAGGTCATGCGGTCTCCGCAGAAACGCCACGGCCGTGCCACACAGACTTGCGTGACCAGTCCCGGGCCGGGGCGTGAAAATTCAAGGTAGAGGGGCGGCAGGAGGGACTAGATGGTTGCCGCGTTGCACTATTATGCCAGATTGGCACCGTTGGCGCAGCTACTTCGCTTCCTCCGCCAGTCGGGTGCGTATCCGGGCCAGGGTGGCGGCGTTGAGTCCGGTGACGTCATCCAGCGCGTCGGGGCCGAGTTCGCGAAGCTGGTCCAGATCTCTGATGCCATGGGCGAAGAGCCGCCGGGCCGTGATCGGACCGATACCGTCCAAGGCGGTGAGGGCCCGGGCGTGGCGATCAAGGAAGGCCTCGTGATCAACCTCGCTGAGGCCATCGCAGGCGCCATCCTGATAGAGTTGGCAGGCCAGACGGTCCACGCCGCGCCGCACGTCATCGAGCTCAGGTAGGGCGACGAAGTCATGCTGTGAGGACAGCTCGGCGATCCCGGTCAGGGCTTCGTCGGCCACCTGGAGCTCGCCCATGGCGTCCTGGCTGTGGGTGTCGCTGGCCAGAGCGACCAGCAGGGCCCGCCGCGCTCGACGGGCCA
>PWIZ01000310.1 GCA_003560175.1 Halomonas sp.
ATGGCGACAGCGCCGCGGCCATGCGTTATACCGAGGTGCGCATGTCGCGCCTGGCCCACGAGCTGCTGGCCGACCTGGAGAAGGATACCGTCGACTGGGTCGACAACTACGACGGTACCGAACGCATTCCCGAGGTGCTGCCCACCAAGGTCCCCAACCTGCTGATCAACGGCTCGTCGGGCATCGCCGTGGGCATGGCGACCAATATCCCGCCCCACAACATGGGTGAGATCATCAGCGCCTGTCTGGCGCTGATCGACGACTACACCCTGAGCGTCGACGACCTGATCGAGTTCGTTCCGGGGCCTGACTTCCCCACCGGGGCCATCATCAACGGCCGTGCCGGCATCCTCGAGGCCTACCGCACCGGCCGAGGCCGCATCTATGTGCGCGGCTGCCACACCATCGAGCATGACGACAAGACCGGCCGCGATCACATCATCATCAATGAGCTGCCCTATCAGGTGAACAAGGCGCGGCTGATCGAGAAGATCGCCGAGCTGGTCAAGGACAAGAAGATCGAGGGTATCGCCGAGCTGCGCGACGAGTCCGACAAGGACGGCCTGCGGGTGGTGATCGAGACCAAACGCGGCGAGTCCGGCGAGGTGGTGGTCAACAACCTGTTCGCCCAGACCCAGCTGCAGACGGTCTTCGGCATCAATATGGTGGCCATCGAGGACGGCCAGCCGAAGATCATGAACATCAAGCAGATCCTCGAGGCCTTCATTCGTCACCGTCGCGAGGTGGTGACTCGGCGGACCCTGTTCGAGCTGAAGAAGGCCCGAGAGCGCGGCCATATCCTCGAAGGCCTCACCGTCGCGATCTCCAACATCGACGAGGTGATCGAGCTGATCAAGGCCTCGCCGAACGCCGCCGAGGCCAAGGAGAAGCTGTTGGCTCGCAGCTGGCCGCCCGGTCAGGTCTCCGGCATGCTCGAGCGTGCCGGCGCGACATCCTGCAAGCCCGAGGAGCTGGATGAGGGCTTCGGCCTCGACGATGCAAGATCGTCCTATCGGCTCTCGCCGGTCCAGGCCCAGGCCATCCTCGAGCTGCGCCTGCACCGTCTGACCGGTCTGGAAACCGAGAAGCTGCTCGACGAGTATCTCTCGATCCTCGAGAAGATCGCCGAGCTGATGGCCATCCTGGCCTCCAGCGAGCGACTGCTCGAGGTGATCCGTGAGGAGCTGATCGCGGTGCGCGATCAGTTCGGTGACAAGCGCCGGACCGAGATCCAGGCCAGCCACCTCGATCTGTCCATGGAGGACCTGATCGCCGAGGAGGACATGGTGGTCACCGTGTCGCGCTCCGGCTATGCCAAGACCCAGCCGCTCTCCGACTACCAGGCCCAGCGCCGCGGCGGGCGCGGCAAGTCGGCCACCGCGATGAAGGATGAGGACATCATCGAGCACCTGCTGGTGGCTTCGACCCATGACACCGTGCTGCTGTTCTCCAACCGCGGCAAGGTCTACTGGCTCAAGGTCTACGAGATGCCGGTGGCCAGCCGCGGCTCCCGGGGCAAGCCGCTGGTCAACATGCTGCCGCTGGATGAGGGCGAAGCGATCAACGCCATCCTGCCGGTGCGTCATTACGATCCGGAGAGCTACATCTTCTTCGCCACGGCCCGCGGCACCGTCAAACGTACCAGCCTCGAGCAGTTCTCGCGGCCGCGCAGCGTGGGCCTGATCGCCATCGATCTGGAAGAGGGCGACCGGCTGATCGGCGCTGCCATCACCACGGGCTCCGACCACGCCATGCTGCTGTCGTCCAACGGCAAGGCGATCCGCTTCGAGGAGGGCAAGGTGCGCGCCATGGGACGCACCGCCCGGGGTGTGCGCGGCATGCGCCTGCTGGGCAATGCCGAGGTGATCAGCCTGATCATTCCCCAGAGCCAGCAGATCGACGCCGAGGCGGATCTGGAAAGCGACAGCGAGGCCGGCACCGAAGCGGGCGTCGCCGTCGAGAACGGCAACGGCGGCCAGATCTACATCCTCACCGCCAGCGAGAACGGCTATGGCAAGCGCAGCCGGCTCGAGGAGTTCCCGCTGCGCGGCCGCGGTGGCCAGGGGGTGATCGCCATGCAGGCCAGTGAGCGTAATGGCTCCCTCGTCGCCGCCATGCAGGTCTACTCCAGCGACGAGATGATGCTGATCACCGACCGTGGCACCCTGGTGCGTACCCGTGTCGACGAGGTCTCGATCACCTCTCGCAACACCCAGGGGGTGATGCTGATCCGCCTGGGCAACGAAGAGAAGCTGGTCAAGACCGTACGCATCGATGAGCCGGAAGAAGAAGCGGGGACAGAAGAAGAAGCGGGGACAGACCCCCATTTCGACACATCATCGCCTGACGATGAAGACAAGGGAGAGTAACGAGATGGGCAGTCACGAATATGGGGGTCTGTCCCCCCATCATCGCCACTACAATTTCTGCGCCGGCCCCGCGGCACTGCCCACTCCGGTGCTGGAGCGGGCCCGCGATGAGTTGCTCGACTACCATGGTCGCGGCCTCTCGGTGATGGAGATGAGCCATCGCTCGGCGGCGTATATGGCCATCGCCGAGAAGGCCGAGGCCGACCTGCGCGACCTGCTGGCCATTCCGGCCAATTATCGGGTGCTGTTCACCCAGGGCGGTGCCACCCAGCAGTTTGCCGCGGTGCCCTACAACCTGCTTGGCCCGGGCGGGCGTGCCAACTTCATCAATACTGGCATCTGGAGCAAGAAGGCCATCGCCGAGGCGCGCCATCTCTTTGGCGACGTTCACGTGGCGGCGTCCAGCGAGCCCGGCGGGCATCTGGCGGTGCCGCGCCCGCAGGAGGTCGTGCTTTCCAACGACGCCGCCTACCTGCATTTCACGGCCAATGAGACCATCGGCGGCCTGGCTTTCGACTATATTCCCGGCAGTGAAGAGGGAGGGCCGCGGCGTCCCGACGGCTCCGAGGCGCCGCTGGTCTGCGACATGTCGTCGTCGATCCTCTCCGGACCGCTGGATGTCTCGCGCTTCGGGGTCATCTACGCCGGGGCCCAGAAGAACATCGGCCCGGCCGGCCTGGTGGTGGTGATCGTGCGCGAGGACCTGCTCGACCGCGCTCGCACCGACATGCCCTCGCTGTTTGGTTACCAGGCCCTGGCCGACGCCGGTTCCATGATCAACACGCCGGCGACCTATAGCTGGTACCTGGCGGGACTGGTCTTCGAGTGGCTCAAGGACGAGGTCGGTGGCCTGGCCGCCATGGACGCGATCAACGCCCGCAAGGCGGCCAAGCTCTACGGCGCCATCGATGCCAGCGATTTCTACTCCAACCCCATCGCCGTGCCCAACCGCTCGCGGATGAACGTGCCCTTTGTGCTGAGTGATTCGCGCCTGGACAAGCCGTTCCTGGCCGAGGCCGAGGCGGCGGGCCTGCTCAACCTTCAGGGCCACCGTAGCGTGGGTGGCATGCGCGCTAGCCTCTACAACGCCGTGCCCGAAGCCGCGGTGGAGGCGCTGGTAGATTTCATGGCCGATTTCGAGAAGAGAAGGGGCTGACAAGCATGAGTGATACCCCCATCGATCTGGATGCGCTGAGACATCGCATCGATGATCTGGACGCAGATATCCTGCGCATGATCAACGAACGTGCCGAGTGCGCCCAGCATGTCGCCCAGGTGAAGAGCGCCGAGGATCTCGATGCGGTCTTCTATCGCCCCGAGCGTGAGGCCCAGGTGCTGCGCCGCATCATGGCGTTGAACAAGGGGCCGCTGGACAGCGAGGAGGTCGCCCGGCTCTTCCGCGAGATCATGTCCGCCTGTCTGGCCCTGGAGCAGCCGATCAAGGTCGCCTATCTGGGTCCCGAGGGCACCTTCACCCAGCAGGCGGCCCTCAAGCATTTCGGCGAGAGCGCCGTCAGCCTGCCCATGGCGGCCATCGACGAGGTGTTCCGCGAGGTGGAGGCGGGTGCGGTCAACTATGGGGTAGTGCCGGTGGAAAACTCCACCGAGGGCGTGATCAACCACACCCTGGACTCCTTCATGGACTCCAGCCTGCGCATCTGCGGCGAGGTGGTGCTGCGCATCCACCACCACCTGCTGGTGGGCGAGACCACTCGCCAGGACAAGGTTTCACGGATCTACTCTCACCCGCAATCCTTCGCCCAATGTCGCAAGTGGCTCGATGCTCACTACCCCCACGCGGAGCGGGTGCCGGTCTCCTCCAACGCCGAGGCGTCGCGCCTGGTCAAGACCGAGTGGCACAGCGCGGCGATCGCCGGCGACATGGCGGCCAAGCTCTATGGCCTGACCTGCCTGGCCGAGAAGATCGAGGATCGCCCGGACAACTCCACGCGCTTTTTGATCATCGGCAACCAGGATGTGCCCATGTCCGGCGAGGACAAGACCTCCATTGTGGTGGCCATGCGCAACCAGCCCGGTGCCCTGCACGATCTGCTGGAGCCCTTCCATCGCCACCAGATCGACATGACCCGACTGGAGACGCGTCCCTCACGCAGCGGCGTTTGGAACTACGTCTTCTTTATCGACTTCAAGGGGCACTGCGATGAGCCCCGTGTCGCCGCGGTGCTCGAAGAGGTGCGTCTGCGCGCCGCCGAGGTGAAGGTGCTGGGCTCCTACCCGATCGGCGTGCTCTAAGCCGTGGCTTCGATGGTCAAGCCGCCGATTACCGAGCCTCGCATCCTGATCGTCGGCCTGGGCCTGATCGGCGGCTCCTTGGCCGCGGCCCTTCGTGCCGCCGGCTTCGGGGCGGCTGAAGAGCCCGCCGCCGGCTTTCGGGGTACCATCCTCGCTTGTGACCCGGACCCCGGCGAGATCGCCCGGGGCGTCGAGATGGGCCTGATCGATCGCGGTGCCACCGAGCTTTCCGCGGTGGTCGAGGGCGCGACCCTGATCGTGCTGGCGGTGCCGGTTCTGGCCATGCGCAGTGTCATGACCGAGCTTGCCGCCTGCCTGGCGCGGGCCGCGCTCGATGTCGTTATCACCGACGTGGGCAGCACCAAGGCCACCATTCGCGACTGCGCGGTCGAGGCCTTCGGCCGGATGCCGCCCAACCTGGTACTCGGCCATCCCATCGCCGGTTCAGAGAAGAGCGGTGTGGCGGCGGCCAATCCCGAGCTCTATGTGCGCCATAAGGTGATCCTGACTCCGGAGCCCGACACCGACTCGGCGGCGCTGGCCCGGGTGCGCGCGCTGTGGGAGGCGTGCGGTGCCGAGTTGCTGGTGATGGACGTGGAGCGCCATGATCAGGTCCTGGCGCGGACCAGCCATCTGCCGCACCTGCTCGCCTTCTCCCTGGTGGACACCCTGGCGCGCCAGGACGAGCGGATGGAAATCTTCCGCTACGCTGCCGGAGGCTTTCGCGACTTCACCCGTATCGCCGGCAGCGACCCGGTGATGTGGCGCGATATCTTCGTCGCCAACCGCGAGGCGGTGCTGACCTCGCTGGATGACTTCGAGGCCGGCCTGGCGCGGCTGCGCCAGGCCATCGAAAGCAGTGACGGCGATGCCATGCTCGCGACGTTCGACCGCGCCCGCCATGCCCGCCACTACTTCGAATCCCTGCTCAACAAGACCAGTTATCAGGTGGAATATCAGATGCAACAGCAAGGCAAGCTGCGCTACCGGGTCGCCCCGGGTGGCGCCGTGACCGGCCGTATTCGCGTGCCCGGCGACAAGTCGATCTCCCACCGCTCCATCATGCTCGGGGCCCTGGCCGAAGGCGTCACCGAGGTGACGGGCTTCCTGGAGGGGGAGGACAGTCTGGCCACCCTGCAGGCGTTCCGCGAGATGGGGGTGGCCATCGAGGGCCCGCACCAGGGGCGCGTGACCGTTCACGGCGTGGGCATGCATGGTCTCAAGGCACCGTCGGGGCCCCTCTATGTGGGCAA
>PWIZ01000351.1 GCA_003560175.1 Halomonas sp.
CGATCGCCTCGCCCCTCGCGCACGGCCTCGATGAACTGGCGATGGGTTGTTGTCAGCACCGACTGCCAGAACTGGCGCTGCTCGGGCGCCAACTCCGAGAAGGGATCGAGAAAGGCCTTATTGTCGCCGGCGGCGAAGACGCGGCGCTCTACGCCCAGGCGCTCGATCGCCTCCTCGAAGCCGAAGCTGGCCGAGATCACCCCGATGGAGCCCACCAGGCTGGCCGGGGCGACCAGGATTTCGTCTGCCGCCGCGGCAATATAGTAGGCACCGCTGGCGCCTAGATCCTCGATGACCGCAATGATTGGCTTGTCACCCTTAGCGCGCAGACGCCTGATCTCGTCGAAGATGCGCTGGGACTGCACCGGGCTGCCGCCGGGGCTGTCGATATGCAGCACGACGACTGCGCTCTCCTCGGCCTCCCAGGCGCGATTGAGTCCGGTGATGATGCGCTCGGCGCTGGCCGGCGACTCCGAGTCGATCACGCCGCGCACCTTGACCACTCCCAGATGGGGGCCGACCGCGCCGCGGCCGGGAGGACCGGCCATCAGGCTGTAGAGGATTGCCGACAGCGACGCCAGGATCAGCGCCGCGAACAGGAAGCGGAAGAACAGCTTCCAGCGCCTGGAGCGGCGCTGCTCCGTCAGCACACCGCCGATCCAGCGATCCATCATCTCCATCTGCTGCAGACGCTGGCGCTCACGCAGGGTCTCGGCGCTCTCCGCCGATGCCGCGGCCTGGTCGGATGGTGAGCGGCGCGCCTCGCGCTCTTCCCTGGCCTGTTCAGGCGTTCGCTCCGCTTCCTGAGTCCAGGGATCCTGGCTCTCACCGCGCTTCTGGTCGTCGTCACTCATCACTTATCTTCCTTGCAGCCAATCAAATAGCTCGGGGACCGACTCGGCGGTGAAGGTTGGCCGGCTGGCGGCGAGTCGCTCGGGCGCATGCACGCCCCAGGTCACCCCCACCCGGTCCATGCCGATGGCGCGAGCCATCTCCAGGTCGTATTCGGTATCCCCCACCATCACCGCTTCTTCCAGCGGCACCCCTAACTCCAGCAGCAGCTCCTCCAGCATCAGTGGATGTGGCTTGGACCGTGTCTCGTCGGCGGTACGGCTGGCGTGGAACCAGCGCCCGCTATCGCTCTCTCGGAAGATCCGATCGAGGCCCCGGCGGCTCTTGCCGGTGGCCACCGCCAGGCGCTGACCACCGCCACCGTGGAGACCGACAAGCCCCTTCTCCACCCCGGAGAAGAAGCGCATGGGCGTGTCGTTGCCCTCGACGAAGTGCCAGGCATAGCGGCTGCGCAGCAGTTCGGCGCGATCCGGATCGATGCCGGGACACAGGCTAGCGATCGCCTCGGGCAGCCCCAGGCCGATGATATTGCGCACGCTCTCCGGCGCGAGCTCACCCCAGCCGGCTTCACGCGATGCCGCCTGCATGCAGTCAACAATACGCGCCACCGAATCCATCAGGGTGCCATCCCAGTCGAAGATCACCAGTCGATAGCGCATTGTCGTCTCCCTGTTGTCGATGCCAGTAGTCGATGCTCGTAGTCGATGCACGTAGTTGATCCGGGCTCAGGCGTCGCGGCGAGCGCGGGCCAGCACCGCCTGCAGCTCCTCGGGTAGCGGCGCCCTGATCTGCACCGGGCGACCGCTGGTGGGCTCAGGGAAGGTCAGCGACTCGGCATGTAGAAATAGCCGTGTAACCCCGAGCGATGCGCTGAGTCGCTGGCTGTCGCGGCTGGCGTACTTGTCGTCGCCGAGCAGCGGGTAGCCGGCGTGTGTCGCATGCACGCGGATCTGATGGGTGCGCCCGGTGACCGGCTCGGCCTCCATCAGGGTCGCCTTAGCAAAGGCCTCACGCACCGCAAAGCGGGTGCGCGAGACCTTGCCGTTCGGGTCGACCCGCACTCGACGCTCGCCGTTGGCCAGGGTGTAGCGATCCAGCCGCGCTGCCACATAGTCGCGCCGGGCCGGCCAGCGCCCGGCCGCCAAGGCCAGATAGCGCTTGTCCATCTTCTGCTCCTTGAGCGCCGTGTTCAGCGCCAACAGTGCCGGACGCGACTTGGCCAGCAGCAGACAACCGGAAGTGTCGCGATCCAGCCGGTGGACCAACTCCAGGAAATCGAGGTCCTCCCGCACCTGGCGCAGCGCCTCGATCAAGCCGATCTTGACCCCGCTCCCGCCGTGAACGGCAAGCCCCGCGGGCTTGTTGATCACCAGCCAATCGCGCCCCTCCACCAGCACGCTACCGGCCAGCAGGTTGCGCAGGTTGTCACTCACTTCCAGCACCGCCTCGCGGGGCGAGAGCTTGAGCGGCGGGATGCGCACCAGGTCTCCGATGGCCAGACGGGTATCCGGCTTGACGCGTTTCTTGTTCACTCGCACCTCACCCTTGCGCACGAGGCGATAGATGAGCGACCGCGGCGCCCCCTTGATGCGGGTCAGCAGGAAGTTGTCGATCCGCTGGCCATCCTGCCCTTCCGTTACCTCGACCCACTGTACGTCGCGCCCTTCGGCCATGCCGAGACTCCACTGCCGGATGCTGCCAAAAGGCGCATTCTATCGCAGTGGGCGCCCCGGTGCGCCAATTGCTGGCGCGGCCCTGTTGCTGTTATATTAACGCTTCGTTCCAATGGGCCTAAACTGAGCCCGCCAGGCGCCTGCACGACAGACACGCAGGCCGAAGCGAAAAGTTCAGGCCGCGACGACGTCAAAACGTCTCGCCGCCCGCAGCAACGGAAAGACAGCGAATAAAGCGCCACGCCCGGATCCCCCGACGCTTCCCCGTCATGAAACGTCGGCAGGCCATGGGACACGTTCAACAGCGTGCCGGAGACCGGCGGCGGCGAATCGATGAATGCCAGGTGTTGGCGGTGACCGCAGGGCCGGATGGGTGACCCCCGCCGAGACATGTCCTGCCTCCGCCCCGTACTCAACAGCTCGTGCCGTGACGCGTGGTTATCGAACCGTCACGGCCGTCGATGCGTATCACCGCGATACGCTGAGCACAGGCACGCAGCACACAGAGGTTCGCCACGTCGTACTCGCCGGCGCCCCATAGTGCGAGACAACATGAAACGAATGCTCATCAATGCGACCCAGCCCGAAGAGCTGCGCGTCGCGCTGGTCGATGGACAACGCCTCTTCGACCTGGACATCGAATCCGGTGCCAGGGAACAGAAGAAAGCCATCATATACCGCGGCAAGATCACCCGCATCGAGCCTTCCCTGGAAGCCGCCTTCGTCGACTTCGGCGCCGACCGCCACGGCTTTCTTCCGCTCAAGGAGATCTCCCGAGAGTACTTTGTGAAGGAGCCTGCCTCGGGCCGTCCCAGCATCAAGGAGGTGCTGAAGGAAGGACAGGAGGTCATTGTCCAGGTCGACAAGGAGGAGCGCGGCAACAAGGGCGCGGCACTGACGACCTTCATTAGCCTGGCCGGCCGCTTCCTCGTGCTGATGCCCAACAATCCCAAGGCCGGTGGTATCTCCCGGCGCATTGAGGGTGAGGAGCGCAGCCAGCTCAAAGAGGTCATGGGTCAGCTCACCCTGCCCGACCGCATGGGCCTGATCGTCCGCACCGCGGGCATCGGCCGCTCCCCCGAGGAACTGCAGTGGGACCTCGACTACCTGGTACAGGTGTGGGAGTCGATCACCGCCGAGGCCGGCAAGCGCTCCGCCCCCTTCCTGATCTACCGCGAGTCCAACGTCATCATTCGCGCCATGCGCGACTACCTGCGCCAGGACATCGGCGAGGTGCTGATCGACAGCGAGGCGGTCCATGAGGAGGCGCTGGCCTTCATCCGCCAGGTGATGCCCTCCTATCAGTCGAAGATCAAGCTCTACGTCGACGAAGTGCCGCTCTTCTCGCGCTTCCAGATCGAGTCCCAGATCGAGACCGCCTACGAGCGAGAGGTGAAGCTGCCGTCCGGCGGGTCCATCGTCATCGACCATACCGAGGCCCTGGTCTCCATCGACATCAACTCGGCTCGCGCCACCCGCGGCAGCGATATCGAGGAGACGGCGCTGCAGACCAACCTGGAGGCCTCCGACGAGATCGCCCGCCAGCTGCGCCTGCGCGATATCGGCGGCCTGGTGGTCATCGACTTCATCGACATGAGCCCGGCGCGCAACCAGCGCGAGGTCGAGAACCGCGTGCGTGACGCGCTGAAACTCGACCGCGCCCGGGTGCAGATCGGCCGCATCTCGCGCTTCGGCCTGATGGAAATGTCCCGTCAGCGCCTGCGCCCCTCGCTTGGCGAGACCAGCGGTGTGGTCTGCCCGCGCTGCGACGGCCAGGGCACCATCCGCGACGTTCGCTCCATATCGCTCTCGATCATGCGCCTGATCGAGGAAGAGGCCATGAAGGAGCGCAGCGCCCAGATTCGCGCCATCCTCCCGGTGCCGGTTGCCACCTATCTGCTCAACGAGAAGCGCGCCGTGCTCGCCGACATCGAGCGCCGGCAGGGCGTGAGGGTCCTGCTGCTGCCCAGCACCGAGATGGATACGCCGCACTACGATGTGCAGCGCCTGCGCGATGACCATGTCGACGAGGATGGTACCGCGTCACTCTCCAGCTTCGAGCTCTCCACCGATACCGAGGTCGGCCGTGAGCCCGAGTCCACCTTCGCCAAGCCCGCGCAGCGTGCCGAGGCGGCGGTAAAGACCGTGATCCATCACGAGCCCGCACCCGCCTCCCTGCAGCAGGAAGAGGCTCCGGCGGTTCAGGCAGAGGTGGCCCCGGCCGTCCCGTCCCCAACCGCCCCGGCCCCAACTGCCCCGGCTCCAACCGCCCCGGCCCCGTCGACCAAGAGCCCCACCCGACCGCCGGTGGTACAACAGCCTGTCGCCGAGCCCCAGGCCGGCGTGCTTGGCCGACTGGTCAAAGGCCTTGCCAAGCTGCTGGGCGGCGATGAAACGCCTGCCGATACGAAACAGCCCCCCCCCTCCCGCGCCGAGGAATCAGGCGGCGACAAGAGCCCCCGCAAGCCCTCACAGCGCGACGACGAGCGCAGCGGCCGCAATAACAACCGTCAGCGCCGCCCGCGCAACGAGGAGCGCCGTAGTACACCGCGCCAGGAGAATGAGCGCGGCGACAGCCGGGCCGACGGCGCCGATAATCGTGGTAACGCCAGCCGCGGCGGTCGTGGCCGCGGGCGTCAGGACGATGCCCGCCAGGCTCGCCAGCAGGAGACGCCCAGGGCTCGTGATGAAAAGCCGCGCGACGAAAAGCCCAGGGACGAAAAGCCTAGGGAAGAGAAGCCCCGCACCGACTCCCGCCGATCCCGCGGCGGCGACAAGCGTGACGAACGCCCGGTCGAGAAGCCGGTCGAAGCGAAGAGCGAAGCCCCCAGGGCCGAGGCACCGGTAGACGACGGAAAACCCAAGCGCACCCGCAACAATCCGCGTAATCGTCGCCGTCAGCATGCCATCAACCCCAAGGCCGAGGCCGAGCAGTTGCGGCTCTTGGCAGAAGCCGCCGAGGCCCAGCCGGAAGCGACAGCCGACGCCCCGCAGCCCGACCGGGTCGAAGCCGCCAAGCCCGACGCCCCCAAGGCCGAGGTGAAAGCCGAAGCCCCCAAGGCCGAAGCCAAGCCCGAGGCCCCGAAGGCCGACGTGAAAGCCGAAGCCCCCAAGGCCGAAGCCAAGCCCGAGGCCCCCAAGGCCGACGTAAAAGCCGAAGCCCCCAAGGCCGACGTGAAAGCCGAAGCCCCCAAGGCCGACGTAAAAGCCGAAGCCCCCAAGGCCGAAGCGAAGCCCGAGGCCCCGAAGGCCGACGTGAAAGCCGAAGCCCCCAAGGCCGAAGCGAAGCCCGAGGCCCCGAAGGCCGACGTGAAAGCCGAAGCCCCCAAGGCCGAAGCGAA
>PWIZ01000052.1 GCA_003560175.1 Halomonas sp.
CCGTCGGCACTGTTCATGCGGGTGCCGTCGAGGTGCGCGAGTTCGACGACCCCGTCATGGAGCAGCGCTACCGCAGCCTGACCGCTTCGATGCGCTGCCCCACCTGCGAGAACCAGGCGATCAACGATTCCGATGCGCCGGTCTCCGGTGACATGCGAGATCGCATTTACCTGCTGCTCCAGGAAGGTGTCTCCGACATCGAGATCCGTGATCACATGGTGCAGCGATTCGGCGATTACGTGCTCTACAACCCGCGGCTGGAGGGGCGCACCTTCCTGCTGTGGGGGCTGCCGGCCGGCCTGGTAGTGTTCGCAGCCATTCTGGTGGTGCTGATCGTGAGGTCCCGCCGGAACGCCTCCGCGACGGCGCTCTCCGCCGAAGAGCGCAGACGTCTGCAAGCCCTGATCAACCGCGAGAGAACCGAATGACCCTGTTATGGATTGCCTTCGCCGTCTTGCTGCTGCCGGCACTCTGGCTGCTGATTGCCCCGCTGCGCCGAGCGCGCGCCGTGCATGATGCGCAGCGCGACCATGAGGCCAACGACCTTACCGGCGAACAGAATGTCGCCATCTTTCAGCGCCGCCTGGCATCCCTGGAGGCAGCCCTGGCGCGTGGCGACATCGACCAGGTTCGCTTCGAAGAGAGTCGCCTGGAGCTGGAGCGAGGCCTGCTCGAGGATACCGAGAGCGTCAAGCGCGCACCCCTCAAGGCTTCCGCGTCCGGGCGCCTTGCCGTGCCGCTGATGATGGTGCTGGTGGTGGTGGCCAGCGTGCTCTGGTACCAGCGCGAGGGGGCCGAGGGCGACCTCACCCTGCTGGCGCTGCAGCAGGAGGTGGAGAATCATCCAGAAGGCTCCATCGAGATGCTGATCGAGCGACTCGAGGAGCAGGCCGTGCGTCAGCCCGGCAACCCCAATGTCTGGTCCTCGTTGTTCCCGCTCTACCTCGACATGGGCCAGGGGCGCGAGGCGATCCACGCCCTCGAGCGGCTGATCGAGATTGAAGGCCGACATCCCTCGCTGGTCGCTAACCTGGCGCAGATCGAGTACTTCGTGGCCGACCGCCAGCTGACCCCGCGGGTTCAGGCGCTGGTGGATGAGACCCTGGAGCGTGACTCCAGCCAGCCCACGGTGCTCGGCGTGCTGGGCATCGACGCCTTCGACCGCAGCGACTACGAGACGGCTATCGATTATTGGCGCCGCGCCATCGCTGGCATGAGCGACCCCGGGGCAGGCGAGGCGCTACGCGAAGGCATCCGCATCGCCCAGGAGCGTCTGGGCGTGACTCCGGGCGCCGAGCCGGTGATGGGCGACGTCCAGGGGGCCGGCATCCGCGTGCGGGTGAGCCTGGACGAAACCCTTGAGGGACGCCTGGGCGAGCAGGCCACCGTGTTTGTAGTGGCCCGCGACCTGGAGGGCGAACTGCCGCCCCTGGCCGTGGCACGCTTCGGCGTCGACGAGCTGCCCGTGGAGGTGGTGCTCGACGAGCGCAGCGCCATGTCGCCGGAGGCGAGTCTTGCCCAGGTGCGCGAGGTGCGCTTGATGGTGCGGGTCTCGGCCAGCGGCGACGCCACGCCCCAGTCCGGCGACCTGTTCGGCGACCGGGAGGGGGTGCCGGTGGGTGATGCCGACGGCGAGCCCGTCGAGATCGTGATCGACCGTGTCTTCGACTAGCCCAGGCGGATAGTCGCGGATGCGTCTCAAGTCGATACGCCTGGTAGGCTTCAAGTCCTTCGTCGACCCGGTCACGGTGCCCTTCGATGGCAACATGACCGCCATCGTCGGGCCCAACGGCTGCGGCAAGTCCAACATCATCGACGCGGTGCGCTGGGTCATGGGCGAGTCGTCGGCCAAGACCCTGCGCGGCGAGTCGATGACCGACGTCATCTTCAACGGCTCCACCGGCCGCAAGCCGGTGGGGCAGGCCGCCATCGAGCTGCTGTTCGACAACCGTGACGGCACCATGGGTGGCGTCTACGCCCAGTACGCCGAGATCGCCGTCAAGCGGGTGGTGACCCGCGACGCTCAGTCCTCCTACTTTTTCAACGGCCAGAAGTGTCGCCGCCGCGACATTGGCGACCTCTTCCTCGGTACTGGCCTCGGGCCGCGCTCCTACGCCATCATCGGCCAGGGCATGATCTCGCGGCTGATCGAAGCGCGCCCCGAGGAGCTGCGCGCCACCCTGGAGGAGGCCGCCGGTATCTCCAAGTACAAGGAGCGCCGCCGCGAGACCGAGAGCCGCATGCGGCGAACCCAGGAGAACCTTGACCGCCTGGAGGATATCCGCGAGGAGCTCGACAAGCAGCTCGAGCGCCTCAGGCGCCAGGCCGAGGCGGCGCGCCGCTACCAGGCCCTCAAGAACGAGGAGCACCGGGTCAAGGGTGAGCTGGCGCTGCTCCGCGCCCGTGCCCTGCGCGCCAGGCAGAGCGAAGAGGAGCGCCGCGTCGGCGAGCTCGAGACCGCCGTGGAGCGGGAGGTGCTGGGCCTGCGGCAGTGCGAGACTCGCCTCGAGGAGGCCCGGGTCGACCACGACCGGCTGGCCTCCGAGCTCGATGTCGAGCAGTCACGCTTCTTCGAGACCACCACCGCCATCGCCCGCCTGGAGCAGGACCTCGAACATGCCCGCGCCCGCGATGCCCAGCTGGCCCGTGACCTGGAGGCCGCCCACCGCGACCTGCAGGAGCTGTCTCGCCTGGGCGAAGACGACGGCGAGCGGCTGGCGCGCCTGGAAGAGCGCCTGGAGACGCTCACGCCCGAACGTGAGGCATTGGCCGAGCAGCTGGAGGAGCTGGAGGCGGCCCTCGAGGAAGCCGAGCCCGAGGTGGAGGAGACCACCGCCGCTTGGGAGGCCTTCAGCGAGCAGTGGCGCGAGGCGAGCCGTGAGGCCGAGCGTGGCCAGGATCGTTTGCGTGACCAGGAGTCGCGCCTGGAGCGTCTCGGCGCCGACGAACAGCGCCGCCGGCAGCAGCAGGCGGAGCTGCCCGACATCGACGGCCTCGCCGGGCAGCGGACCGAGCTGAGGGAGCGGCTGGATGAGCTGGACCTCCAGCGTGAGTCCCTGGAGGCCCGCCGCGAGGCGTTGCAGCAGACCCGCGACAAGGCCCGGGAGTCGGCCCGTGACAGTGAGGCCGCCCGCGAAGACGAACGCCAGCGGCGCAGCGAACTGCAGGGCGAGCTCGCCTCCCTGGAGGCGCTGATCCACGCTGGGCTAGCCGATCACGACGAGGCGCTGGAGGATCACCTGGCTGGGCTAGGGCTCGCCGATGCCCCGCGTCTCGGTGAGCGTCTGGCGGTCGACCCTGGCTGGGAGGCCGCCGTCTCCTGGGTGCTGGCGCCTTGGCTGCGTGCGCGGCTGGTCTCCCCGACGCATCCTGCCCTGGAGCGCTCCGCTCCGGTCGCCCCGCCGGCGGAACTGGGCCTGATCGAGGCGTGTGACGTCGAGGCGCCCGTCGGAAGCCTCGGCGGCCGCGTTCAGGGCGCCGGAGCTGCCGGCCACTGGCTGGCCAGCATTCGCTGCGTCGAGAGTCGCCAGGCGGCCTGGGCCGAGCGCAGCACCCTGGCGTCGGGCGAGAGCCTGATCACCCCGGATGGCCTGTGGCTGGGGCCGGGCTGGGTGCGTCACCGTGGTCACGGCGATGGTCCCGACGCTCTGCTGGTCAGCCGTCGTCGTCAGGCCGAGGCCGAAGAGGCCTTCGCGGCGGTGGAGTCGCGTCTGGTCCAGCAGGAGCAGGGCCTGGTCGAGCAGCTGGAGCGAGCCGAACAGGCCGAGCGGGACCTGGAGGCGTGTCGCCTCGAGGAGCGCGACCTGGATCAGCACCGCCAGCAGCTAGCGGTGCAGCAGAGTGGTCTGGCCAGCCGGCTTGAGCATCTGGAGGAGCGCGCCGCCGAGCTGGCCGAGGAGCTGGCCGGTCTCGGCGAGGCGCGGGAAGAGGCCCGGCTGGGCATCGAAGAGGCCCGCGACCTCTGGCAGCAGGCCATGGCCCGGCTGGAAGAGGGCGCCGAGCGCCGTGAGCACCTCGAACGCAAGCGACAGGACGCCCGCGAGCGGCTCGCCTCGCTCCGTGCTCGCCAGCGCCCCCAAGCCGAGCAGCTGCAGCGTCTGGCCCTGGAGCAGGAGCGCTTGGCTGCCGAGCGCACCGGCCTGGCGGAGCAGCAGGGGCGCGCCAGCGAGTCCCGTGAGCGTCTCCAGGGGAGGCTCGAAGAGCTCGAGGAGGAGCGCGAGCTGCTGCGCGAGCCCGAGGAGGAGCGCCGCGAGCGCCTCGACGAGCTGCTCGACCGTCGTGAGCGCGAGGAGCGGGCTCTCAATGCGGTGCGCGCCCGCTCCGCCGAGCTGGTGGAGCGGCTGCGCGAGGACGAGCAGTCGCGCCAGGGCCACGAGCGCAGCCTCGAGGGCATCCGCGAACGCCTCCAGGAGGCGCGGATGCAGGTTCAGGCGTTGCACCTCAAGGCCGAGACCCAGGACGAGCAGCTGCGCGAGCTGGGGCTCGAGGAGCGCCTGCTGGCCGAGCGGCTCGACCCCAACGCCACCGAGTCCGCCTGGCAGACACGCCAGGAAGAGCTCGGCGAGCGCATCCGCCGGCTCGGGGCCATCAACCTGGCGGCCATCGAGGAGTACGACCAGCAGGCGGAGCGCCGCGACTATCTGCAGGCCCAGCACGCCGAGCTCAGCGAGGCTCTGGAGACCCTGGATCGGGCCATCCGGCGCATCGACCAGGAAACCCGCACCCGCTTTCGCGACACCTTCGAGCGGGTCAATGCCGGCCTGCAGTCCCTTTTTCCGCGCGTCTTCGGTGGGGGAACCGCATGGTTGACCCTGACCGGCGAGGATTTGCTGGAGACCGGGGTGGCGATCATGGCCCGGCCACCAGGCAAGAAGAACAGCACCATTCACCTGCTCTCCGGCGGCGAAAAGGCGTTGACGGCCCTGTCGCTGGTGTTCGCCATCTTTCAACTCAACCCGGCGCCCTTCTGTATGCTGGACGAGGTGGATGCGCCGCTGGATGACGCTAATGTGGCCCGCTATGCTAAGCTGGTGAAAGAGATGTCGGAAAGCGTTCAGTTTATCTATATCACCCACAACAAGATCGCCATGGAGTCCGGCGATAGACTGATGGGGGTCACCATGCAGGAGCCGGGGGTATCACGCCTGGTTTCCGTGGATGTGGAGGAGGCTGCGGCCCTGGCGGAAGCCTGACGGGCTTGATGCCGAGGGATAAAAGGGGTAACAAGGAGAGTCATAATGCTGCATTGCATGGATGCAAGGGGATCATCGAAGGGCGATTGCGCGGGGTGTCATCGACTCGGGGCAAGAAATCCCCGAGGGTTGACAAACAAAAAAAGTGGCCCCATTTTTGGCAATCGCGCTATGCTGTGGACGGACAACCATCAGGCATGGCGCCTAAGCGAAAGGCTGACGACCCATGGAACTTAGAGAGTGGCTGATCATCCTGGGGTTGGCGTTGGTGACCCTCATCGTGGTGGATGGGGTGCGTCGCCTTCAGCGCCAGCGGCATGTCCCCCGCCTCGATGAGGTGAAGGAGGACTCCCGCAGCACCGACCCCGACGAGCAGGCCCGTGAGGCCGAGATTAACTGGGAACTGCCCAATGGAGGGGCGCGAGTCCTTAAACCCGCGGATTTCAGCCGTGTGCAGCCCAAACCGAAGCTGGAGCGCCAGGAACACCCTGGTGCGTCTCGCGTGCTGGCCGGTTTTCGCCGCCAGGGTGAGATGTCTCGAGCCGACGGTGCTGCTGACAGTGTCAAAGGCGCCGCAGGTGGCGTATCCGCCGAGGCCCGCGCCGGGAATCGCGAGCCCGTTCGCGAGCCTGACACTGCTGCCGCCCGCGAGCC
>PWIZ01000243.1 GCA_003560175.1 Halomonas sp.
CTGGACTGGATGCTGCCCCATGAGGACGGGGTGGCGCTGTGCGAGCGGGCCCGGGCCAGCGGTTTCGAGGGCGGCATCCTTATGCTGACTGCCCGTGACGCCCTGGAGGACCGCCTGGAGGGCTTCGCCGCCGGGGCGGATGATTACCTGCTCAAGCCATTCGAGCCAGAGGAGCTGATGGCGCGACTCGAGGCCCTTGGACGTCGCGCCCGGCGGCCTCTGGATGGTCGCCGGCTGCAGGTTGGCGACTGGGTGCTGGAATGCGCCGAGCGCCGGGTTGAGCACCGGGGCCGCGTGGTCGAGCTGACCCAGCGCGAGTTCCAGCTGCTTGAGCTGTTGATGCGCCGTGCCGGTCACAGCGTGCCGAGGGAGCTGATCTATGAGCGGCTCTGGGGTCGCGACCAGGCGGTCACCGACAACGCCCTGGATGCCACCCTGCGCCTGCTGCGGCGCAAGCTGTCCCGCTGTGCCACTCGGCAGCCCATCGAGACCCTGCGCGGGCTGGGCTACCGCTTTTCGCCCTGAGCCTTGGTTTCGGGCGGCTTTCAGGCGGTTTTCAGCGTCGCCGGGTATGCTGGGGTGTCCATTCATCTGCTCGGATGCCTGCATGTTTCACCCGGATGTTCCCCACCACGATCTGCGACGGTTGGAGGCCAGCCGGCGCCGCCTGGCCTGGCGCTATGCCGTGGGCATGGCGCTGGGGATCTGCACGGTGCTGCTGGTCGGCTATCTGATGCACTCGGCGCTGATCAAGCAGTCGTTGAAGAGCGAGCTGGTGCAGCTTGCCCAGCGCGAGGCCGAGGTCCACAAGCCGGACCTGGAGGCCTGGGTGGCGGGCCGGCGCGGTCCCGAGGACGTCAACATCGGTTTTCGCCCCCATCGCACCGCCTTCTATTACATTCTGGGCCCCGATTCACGGCTGGTGCACGGCAACGAGACGCGCCCGGCCCTGCGCGACGAGGTGCTGGCGCTGCTCAAGGGCAACTCCCTGCCCCGCGACCGGGTGGTCTTCGAGGATATCCTCGCCGACGAGGAGGGCGTCCTGCAGCTGGCCCTGCTTCGCCATCCGGTGGAAGACGCCGAGGGGCGCTACCTGGGCAGCGTCTATGCCGCTACCGATGTGGGTGGCAGCCTGGCCCACCTGGAGCAGCTGCTGATGCTGCTACTGGGACTGGCGCTGGGCTTCGTGGTGCTGGCCGGCCTCGGCGGCTGGTGGATGGCAGACCGCAGCCTGCGGCCCCTGCAGCAGGCGCTGCGCCAGCAGCGCGAGTTCATCGCCAGCGCCTCCCATGAGCTTCGCGCACCGCTGACGGTCATGAACACCGCTCTGGCTCTGGTGGAGCGGGAGGGCCGTGAACGCCTGGACGATTTCCACCACCAGACCCTGGTAGATGCCCGGGACGAAGTGCGTCGCCTTGGGCGGCTGGCGGAGGAGTTGCTGCTGCTGGCCAGGGTGGATGCCGGCGGGGTGTCGCAGCGTCGTGAGCACCTGGCGCTGGACGAGGTGGTCGAGCGTCAGGTGCGCCTGCGAAAGCCCCAGGCCGATGCGTATCAGCAGATCCTGAACGTGGCGCTCGAATCGGGGGTTGGTGTGACGGGGGACGCCGACCTGCTGGCACGCCTGGTGGGAGCAGGCCTCGACAACGCCGTGGCCTACACCCCGGAGGGCGGGCGCATCGAGGTACGCCTGCAGGTCCGGGCGGGGTGGGCGCACCTGGAGATCGCCGACACGGGCCCCGGCATGAAGGAAGCGCAGCTGGCTCGGGCCTTCGAGCGCTTCTATCGCGGCGATCCCTCCCGGCAGCGCCACCGGGCGGGTGCCGGCCTGGGGCTGTCCATCATCGATGAGGTGGCGCGTCAGCACGGCGGGGACGCGCGGCTGTTCTCCCGGGAGGGCGAGGGCACCCGGCTGGTGGTGACCCTGCCGCTGGCTGTTTGAATGGGCTTTCAGTTGGATTTCAGGAACCCGCGCTAGGGTGAGGGCTCGGCATCGCGTGATGTCTTGGCCAACAAGGAGACTCCTATGACCCTTACGCCGCCTGTTCCCCGTTCCCTTCTGCGCACCGCCGTGGCCGCCGGCATGGGCAGCCTGGCCCTGGCCAGCCTGCCGGCGCTTGCCAACTACGACACCCTGCCGGACGCGAGCGGCGTCGACCTGGCGATCCCGGCCCAGGTCGACGCCGACGGCGAGGCGCTGTTCTATCAGGAGGCGCTCTACCATCGCGACATCTCCGCCGTGCAGCATGCCATGGCCAGCGTCGGGCGCATCATGCGCGACAGCGAGATGGGCCACGAAGGCTATGACGCCAGTCTGGCCGAGGCGCCCATGGCGGCCCAGGGCCAGGCCTGGCTCGACCTGCAGCACCAGGCGGCGGCCTTCTTCACCGACGAGGGCGCCTTGGGCACCATGGTGCAGGAGGAGGGTGAATGGGTCCCGGGTCGCGAGATGAACCTGGGCGACCTGGCCCAGGCCGCCTTCAGCTACCACATGCACCACAGCGGCGGCCGCTGGGCCGACCACGGCCTCGAGAACGCCATCACCCACGGGCCGGCCGGCTACCTGGGGGCCATCACTCAGCGTCTCTATCAGGACCACTATGGCCAGAGCGGTTTCCAGGACGTGGGCAGCGAGCGCGACGCGGCCAGCCTGGCCCATGGGCTGGATGCCCTGCACAGCCTGGCCTACTCCTGGGTGCGTTGGCACAAGCCGGGCGGCGCCGATGATATGGGTCAGCTCAGCGAGGAGCGCATGGAAGCGGCCCACGGCATCAGCCTCGAGCGGCTGGTCGACATCAGCCGCAACCTCGCTGGAACCCTGGATGAGGCCTGGGACGACGAGCGCAAGATCTACGACCTGGACAACGACGGTGCCTACCATCTGGATACCCTGGGCAGCCTGATGCGTGGCCACAAGGCGCTCTACGAGATCCTTCAGGTCTTCGGCGACGAGGAGGATCGGGCCCTGGCCGAGCAGCTCTTCGAGCGCAAGGCCGACATGACCCTGGCGTTGCTTGACAGTGACGAGGCGGTTCGCGACTGGGGGCTGGCCGAGCGTGTCGTCTACACCACGGAAGGCGTCAGGGTCGACGGTGAGCGGATCGACACCGAGAGCCAGTGGCGTTTCCTCAACCACTTCACCGGCGGTTTCGGCACCCTGCGCGAGCGCGACGGCACCTCCAGCTTCCTGGAGACCCGCCCCGAGCTTGGCGAGCAGATCGGCCAGCTGAGCGACCGTCTGCTGCAGGCCGCACTGGAGTACCAGTTGGGTGAGGATGGCCTGATGCACCGCCGGCTGGCGGTGGCGGACGGCGAAGTGATTGACGATCGCCGCCAGGTAGCCGCCATCGCCTGGTTTGCCACCGCGGCGGGTAATTCCTACCGCAGCGGCGAGGCCTTCGAACGCCCCGGCGACTGGGGTGACGACGCCGAGTTGGAGGCGCGCAGCCGCGATCTCTACGGCGCCATCCGTACCAACAACGATTGGCTGCTGACCCTGCTCGACTGAGTCGCTTTCCAGCCACAGGAACGCAAGGAGCGCCCCGCGGGGCGCTCCTTGCGTGCTGGATCTTCGGTCTTCCACGCCTGAGTGGGGTCAGGAGTAGCCGCGTCGTCAGTGCGCGGTCGGCTGGGGATCGATGGTGCGGTGAAGAATCTGCAGCTCCTCGACGGAGAGGTGCTCTATGCGGCCAGAGAGAAGGTCGCTGACCTTCTGGGCCGGCAGGCCGGCGCGGCGGGCGATCTCTCGGCATCCGAGGTCGGATACGGCGATCAGCCGGCTCACGATGCGCATGAGGCGTGAGCGTTTTTCCAGGTCCCTGACGTCGAGGTCAGGGCTGCTTCGCGGGGGGTCGGAAAGGTCCGTGGTGTAGGTGTTACGTGCAGTACTCATGATGCTCCAGTGGGCGATGTCGACACGCACACTATGGCGGCTGTTTGGCGATTTTGCCAGTGTCGATTCGATGATGCTTTGGTGGCACGCTCATGGCGGGCTCCGGACGTCCGCGGAGTGCCGCGAGGCACTCCGCGGATGGCCTAGAACAGCAGGCCAGGCAGCCAGAGAGCGATGCTCGGGTAGGCGACGATCAACGCCAGGCCGAGGATCTGCAGGGCGACAAAGGGCAGGGCGGAGCGGTAGATATCCACGATCGTTATGGACTTCGGGGCTACCGATCGCATGTAGAACAGGTTGTAGCCGAAGGGGGGCGTCAGGTAGGCGGACTGCATGCTCAGGATGAACAGCACCGCAAACCAAGTGGTGTCGAAGCCCAGCTCACGCACGATGGGCACGTAGAGCGGCACCGTGATGAACAGGATGGCAAAGTCATCCAGGAACATGCCCAGCAGATAGAAGCTGATCAGCATGAAGATGATCACGGTATAGGGAGACAGGGAAAAGTCATCGATCATGTCGCTGATGACCATGCCGGCGCCGAGGCCCATGTAGATTCGGCTGAAGAAGACCGCGGCAATGGCAATCCAGATCAGCATGCCGGTGATCTTGGTGGTGCTGAGCATCACATAGCGCAGCAGCCCCCAGCTGAGCTTGCCGCGCATGGTGGCGATCAGCAGGGCACCGGCAGCGCCGACCGCGGACGCTTCGGAGGGTGAGGTCACGCCGCCGATGATGCAGCCGAGAACCGTGACCACCAGCAGTCCCGGCGCAATGATATGGCGCAGCGACTGGAACTTTTCCCTGGCCGTGTAGCGTTCCTCCGGCGGCGTGGCAGGCCCGAGCGACGGATTGAGCCGGCAGCGGACAAGAATGTAGACCATGTAGATGCCGGCCAGCATCAGACCCGGCATCAGGCCGGCGGCGAACAGCTTGCCCACCGATTCTCGTGCCAGGAAGGCGTAGACGATCATCAGCACGCTGGGCGGGATCAGAAAGCCCAGGGCGCCGCCGGCCATGATGGTGCCGGTGACCAGCCGCTTGTGATAGCCGCGCTTGAGCATGGCCGGCAGTGCGATGATGCCGAGGCTGACGGTGGCCGCGCCGGAGACGCCGGCCATGGCGGCGATCAGTGCACAGATCAGCACCGTGCCTACGCCGAGGCCGCCGGGAATGCTGCCCATCAGCTTGTGGATCATGCCGAACAGGTCATCGGTGATGCCCGACTTTTCGAGCACGAGACCCATGAAGATGAACAGTGGCAGGGAGACCAGCAGGAAATTGTCCATGGCGCTGTAGGCCGAGGCGAGAAGCAAGTCCACGCCGCCCGGGCCGAACATCATGTAGGCGCTGCCCATGCCCGAGATCATCAGGGCCAGAGCCAGCGGGGCTCCCATCGCCATCAGCACCATCATGGAGAGAAACATGATGGCGGTAACTGTCAGGGGCTCGAGGTCAGCCATAGTGAAGCCCTTCTATTGGCACGCTCACGCGACGTGCCTCGAATGAGGTAGTTCGCGGAGGGAGACTCATTGGTCTGGGTCATCCTCATCGCTGCGGGGGTCCTGGTAGGTAACGCCGGCCAGGCGCAGGGCGGCCCGCACCAATTCGGCCAGGCACTGCAGCATCAGGAGGGCCACGGCCAGCGGTATGGTGGCCTTGATCGGCCAGAGCGGTGGGCGCCATACGCTGCGATTGGAGAACTCGCCGATGTTCCAGGCGTGGTAGGCGAAGTCCACCGCCATCTGAAGGACGATTGCCAGGACCACCAGGGCCAGGGTGAAGATCACTACATCGCAGAAGGCCTGGCCACGGCCCGGCAAGAGGCGATAGATCACGTCGCTGCGGACGTGGCCTTGATGACGAAGGGTGTAGCTTCCCGCCAGGATGCTGAGTGC
>PWIZ01000357.1 GCA_003560175.1 Halomonas sp.
CCAGGTCCGGCACCACTACCTGCAGCAGGAAATCCGACTCCCCCGACACCAGATGCGCCGAGACCACCTCCGGCAGGGCGACGACCGCCTCGCGGAAGGCGTTGGCCTGGGCCTCGTGGTGGCGCTCCACCTTGATGCCGACGAAGACGGTGAGGCCGAAGCCAACGCCCCCTCGATCCAGCTCGGCGTGATAGCCGCGGATCAGCCCCGCCGCCTCCAGCTGGCGCACCCGGCGCAGGCAGGGCGACGGCGAGAGGCTCACCTCCTCGGCCAGCTGGACGTTAGTCAGCCGGGCGTCGCGCTGCAACGCGGCCAGAATGCGCCGGTCAATGGCATCGATTCGCTGAGTTGGCATCTTTCATCATTCCTGCCTGAGGCATTGGCATTAAATACCAACTATAGCTTTTCTACTGATAGATTTCGCAAGGACCTGCCCGCGCCCTCGGCGATAGACTGGCACCCTTACCTACGCATCATTACCTGCGCGATATCCTACGGTAGGAGACGAGCCCATGGAGCTCTGGCTATTTATTGCCGCCCTGGCGGCGGTCTACCTGCTGCCCGGCCCCGATATGTTGCTGGTGCTGCAGACCGGCAGCCTGCAGGGGCGCTCCCGGGCGCTGGCTACCGCTCTGGGCCTGGCGGTGGCCCGTGCCCTGCATGTGGCCCTGGCCGCCCTGGGGCTAGCCACGCTGTTCGTCACCGCCCCCTGGACCTTCGACGCCGTACGTTACGCGGGCGCCGCCTACCTGAGCTGGATCGGCCTGCAGCTGCTGCGCACGCCCTCCAGCCCGGCCTTTGACACCTCGGGCCAGACGATGCCACCCGCGGCGAGCCACCGCCTGGCCTGCCGCCGGGGACTGCTCACCAATCTGCTCAACCCCAAGTCGCTGCTGTTCTGCTCGGTGCTGCTGCCACAGTTCGTGCACCCCGACCAGGGACCCGTGCTGGTGCAGTTTGCCCTGCTCGGTACGCTGCTGGTGGCCATCGGCCTGCTGTTCGATGCCGGATATGCCACCCTGGGTGCCGCCCTCCAGAGCTGGTTTACAGACAGCCCGCTAAGGGCAAAACTGCAGCGCTGGACCTTCGGCTCACTGCTGATCGGCTTCGGCCTGCGCCTGGCCGCCTGACCCCCTCACCTGCCTTGTCCTGCGTCAAGACGCCGCTTCGACGCCTCGCCGACGAACGCGCTCCCTGTGCCATAGTGAAACCATTATTCTCGATGTAAGGAGAGCCCGATGCAGCAACGTGAGGTCGATATCGCCATCGTCGGTGCCGGCAGCGCCGGCCTGAGCGCCTGGCACGCCGCCCGCCGGCACAGCGACAGCGTGGTACTGATCGAGGGAGGCGCCTTCGGCACCACCTGCGCCCGGGTGGGTTGCATGCCCTCCAAGCTCTTGATCGCCGCCGCCGAGGCCGCCCATCGCGCCCGGGATGCCGGGGGCTTCGGCATCCGGGTGAGCGGTGTCGAGGTGGACGGCGCCGCTGTCATGGCCAGGGTCAAGCAGGAACGCGACGGCTTCGTGGGCCGGGTCTTCACGTCGATGCGACGCATCCCCGACCAGGACCGCCTGGAGGGCCATGCCCGCTTCGTGGATCCCCACACCCTGACCGTCGGTGACCACACCCGGGTGACCGCCCGCAACATCGTCATCGCCACCGGCTCGCGTCCCACCTGGCCCGGTATGTTCGATGCCGCCGGCGACCGGCTGATCATCAACGACGACGTCTTCGCGTGGGACGACCTGCCCGAGTCGGTCGCGGTATTTGGCCCCGGCGTGATCGGCCTGGAGCTGGGCCAAGCGCTGCACCGCCTGGGCGTGCGGATGCGGGTGTTTGGCGTGGGCGGCGCCCTGGGCCCCTTCCGGGACGAGAAGGTGCGCGACAGCGCCGAGGCCACCTTCAACGAGGAGCTCTATATCGACCCCGACGCCAAGGTGGAGACGATCGAGCGCGACGGCGACGCCGTGGTGATCACCTTCATCGAGCGCGACAGCGGCGAGCGCCTGACCGAACGCTTCGACTACTTGCTGGCCGCCACCGGACGGCGCCCCAACGTCGACCGGCTAGACCTGGAGAACGCCGGCCTAACCCTGGATGATCGCGGCGTGCCGCGCTTCAACCGCTTCACCCTGCAGTGTCTGAACGCCGACGAGGGCCCCGGCCATATCTTCATCGCCGGCGACGCCAACCAGGAACTGCCGCTGCTCCACGAGGCCAACAGCGAGGGGCGTATCGCCGGCGACAACGCCGGGCGCTTCCCCGAGCTGCGCGCCGGCCGGCGCAACGTCCCTCTGGCCATCGTCTTCACCGAACCGCAGATGGCTACCGTGGGAGAGAGCTACGCCTCAATGGAGAAGCGCCTGGGCGGCTGCGACTGCCTGGCCGTGGGCGAGGCCTCCTTCGAAGACCAGGGACGTGCCCTGGTGATGCGGGAGAACCGTGGGCTGATGCGCGTCTACGCCGAGCAGGGCTCCGGGCAGTTCCTGGGAGCCGAGCTCTTCGGTCCGCGGGTGGAGCATATGGCGCACCTGCTGGCCTGGGCCCTGGAACAGAAGCTCAGCGTCGGCCAGATGCTGGCCATGCCCTGGTACCATCCGGTGGTCGAGGAGGGGCTGCGCGGCGCCCTGCGCGACCTCAACGCCAACCTCAACCTGGGTCCGGCGATCACCGAGCGCTGCATGGAGTGCGGCCCCGGCGACTGACGCCGGCCAGCGCCTCAGGCACGAACCGGCAGCCGCGAGGCGCCCCCTTCCAGCACCTCGCGGATCTCCTCGCCCTCCAGAGTCTCCCGTGACTCCAGCGCGGCGGCCAGTCGGTCCAGCTCCGCCCGATGCTGCTCCAGCAGCTGGCGACCGCGCGCCTCCAGCTCCATCAAGAGCCGTCGGATCTCCTCATCCACCAGGCCGGCGGTGGCCTCGCTGTGCTCACGCAACTGGGTCATCTCGCGACCCAGGAAGGCGTGCTCCTGCCCCTGGGAGAGGGCGACCGGGCCGATCCGCTCACTCATGCCCCAGCGCGCCACCATGCGTCTCGCCAGGCGGGTAGCCTGTTCTAGGTCGTTCTCCGCCCCGCTGCTCACCTCACCGAAGACGATCGACTCGGCCAGCCGACCGCCGAACATCACTGTGATGCGGTCGCGCAGGTAGGAGGCGTTGTAGTGGACCCGCTCCTCGTCGGGTACCTGAGCGGTGACGCCCAGAGTGCGCCCCCGGGGCAGTACCGTGACCTTCTCCAGCCGGTCGGTGTGGGGCAGCAGGTGGGCGAGCAGCGCATGGCCCGCCTCATGGTAGGCGACCACGTGACGCTGGGCTTCGGAGAGCCCCAGCTCGCGCTCCTCGCCCAGCATCACCCGATCCCGGGCGTCCACGAAGCTGCTCCAATCCACCTCGCTGAGACCGCGCCGCCCGGCCAGCAGGGCGGCCTCATTGGCTAGGTTGGCGAGATCCGCCCCGGAAAAGCCGATAGTGATCTCGGCCAGCCGCGCCAGGTCGACATCGGCGGCCAGCGGCATGCGCCGGGTGTGCACCCCAAGGATCGCCTCGCGGGCCTGGCGATGGGGGTTCTCCAGGGTCACCTTGCGGTCGAAGCGCCCAGGACGCAGCAGCGCCGGGTCCAGTACGTCGGGGCGGTTGGTGGCGGCTAGCACCACCACCGCCTCATGGCCCTCGAAGCCATCCAGCTCGGCGAGGATCTGGTTGAGGGTCTGCTCGCGCTCGTCGTGGCCGCCGCCCACTCCGGCACCCCTAGTGCGGCCGATGGAGTCGATCTCGTCGATGAACACCACCGAGGGCGCCTTCTCCTTGGCCTGGCGGAAGAGGTCGCGCACCCTGGAAGCGCCCACCCCCACGAACATCTCGATGAATTCCGAGCCGCTGATGCTGAAGAAGGGCACCCCTGCCTCGCCGGCCACCGCCCTGGCCATCAGCGTCTTGCCGGTGCCGGGCGGCCCCATCATCAGGATGCCCCTTGGCATACGTGCGCCCAGCGCCTGGAAGCGCTCAGGCTCCTTGAGGAACTCGATCACTTCGAAGATATCACGCTTGGCGTTCTCGGAGCCCGCCACGTCGGCCAGCTTCACCTGGCTCTGCTGGGGCTCCACCAGGCGGGCCCGGGACTTGCCCATGCCGAAGGTGCCTCCGCCGCCGGTCAAGCGCTCCTGCATGCGGTTCCAGAACCAGAACAGCAGCGCCAACATCAGCAGCCAGGGCACCACGCCGGCCAGCAGGCGCTGCCACATGGCGGGGTCCGTCGGCCGCGCCGCGATCCGCACCCCGTGACCCTCCAGTCGCTCCAGCAGTCGCTCGCTCTCGACGTCTGGACGCGTGGTCGCAAAGGCCTCGGCCTCACCGAGGTCCAGATCCAGCCGGCCCGAATCGCTGAAACGCCCCTCGAGGGACTGGCCGCGCAGCGTCACCTCGTCGACGTGCCCGGCGTCCACCGCCTCGAGGAAGTCGGAATAGGTCAGCTCGACCCGAGCCTGGTGCTGGGTACCGTCCAGGTAGTGGAACATCACCAGGATCACGAAGGCCATCCACACGAACAGCAGCCACTGCTGGCGGGGGTTGCCGGAGGGAGGCTCCTGCCCGTTGGTCGTCGGCTGCCGGGGGTCGGAGGGAGGCTCCTGCCCGCTGGTCGGCGGCGGCCGGGGATCGGAGGGAGGCTCTGGCGGCGGGTTACGAGGAGCAGGAACGGCCATGGCAGACTCGAGGTAGTGGGGCTCTCACAACCATGGCCCCGAGCTCCCGTCCTGGCAAGGCCTGCGCCATGGCGAAGCGTGGGCGGTGCCCCATGGCTATGACATAGTGTCGATCAGCAACCATTCCATCAGGAGAATGTGATGAGCCCTTCGCCACCTGCTGCCGCCTGGCTACTGTGCCTTGCCCTGCTGCTACCAATGCCGTTGCCGGCCGAGGAACCGCCGCCGCGCCCTACCATCGGTCTGGTACTGGGTTCCGGCGGGGCCAACGGCCTGGCCCATATCGCCGTGCTGCAGGTCTTCGACGAGCTCGAGATCGTTCCCGATCGCATCGCCGGCACCAGCATCGGCGCGGTGATCGGCGGGCTTTACGCGGCGGGACTCTCCGCCGAGGAGATCCTGGATATCTTCGACGACGTGGCGGGCTCGCCGCTGGATGCTCTTTCGGGTCTCGCCGGCTCGGAGCTGGGCCTGGCCAACCTGCTGAAGATCGATCTGAGCAATGGCGGGCTGCTGGATTCCGGCGGCTTCCTGCGCTTCCTGGCCAGCCACACCGAGGTGCGCTGCTTCGAGGAGCTCAGAATCCCGCTGACGGTGGTGGCCACCGACTACTGGACAGGCAATAGCGTGGAAATCGACGAGGGCCGGCTCTTCCCGGCCATCGCGGCCAGCATGGCCGTGCCGGGGCTATTCTCGCCGGTGCACCGCGACAAGCAGCTGCTGATCGATGGCGGCACCTCCAACCCCCTGCCCTATGATCTTCTGCTCGACGACATGGACCTGGTGATCGCGATCGATGTCTCGGGCAGCCGCCACCCGGAATCCGAGTCCGACCCCGGCATCACCGATCTGCTGTTCAAGACATTCAGTATCATGCAGCAGTCACTGATCCGCCAGGCGCTGGAGCACCGGCGCCCGCACCTTTATCTCAAACCCGAGGCCGAGGGAGTGCGCCTGCTCCACTTCAACCGCATCCACGAGATTCTCGCCCAGAGCGAGGCGGCGACAGCGGAGCTGCGCGACCAGCTGGTGATCTGGCAGGCCATCCAGGCCGACGCCGTGCAGCCCTGATGGCTCCTTCGTGTATGCTCAGTTCAGCCCCACCGCCCAAAGGAGACCCGCGATGGCCGACGCTCCCGCAAGGTTCAGCGCCCTAAAGGAAAGCATTCGGGAACTGGCCGACCTGGCCGGCCCCGAGCACCGCGAGCGAGCCAGCACCCTGGCAGACTCGCTGGTAGACGAGCTTGAAGGCCTCCTCGGGGAGATGCCCTCGGCACTCAAGCCGGCCAGGCAGCGACCCAAGGCACCCCGGGATGAGGTGGAGCGCTGCCCGGTGTGCACCCTGAGCAGCTACCATTACCAGCGCGGCACCATCCGCGAGAGCGAGCATGGCGGCTTCGAGGCCTTCTACCGCTGCGGCAGCTGCGCCCACGAGGGCTGGAAAGAGATCCAATGACCCGAGCTCACCGGCAGAAGGGGCCGAACTGATAGAAGCGCCGGCACTGGAACTCCGCCTCGCAGCTCGCCAGCTGTGACTGATAGCGCCCGGTCCGTGCCGCTACCTGGCGAGCGGTCCGCTGCACGCCGGGCTTGCTGCGCCAGGTCCCGCGCTGATAGCCGCCGGCCCCTTCGTGATAGGCCAGGTAGAGATGCTCAGGGTTGTGCAGGGAGATGCCCGTCTGGCGGCGAGTGCGCTCGTTGTACCAGCCGATGAAGTCGGTGGCGTGTTTCATATGGCTGCGCCGAGCCAGCGTACCGCCGGCCTGGTCACGGTACTCTCCCCACACCGGATCCAGGGCCTGCGCATAGCCCCGCGCCGAGGAGGGCCGGGGCCCCGGGATAAACCCCAGGTAACGCTTGCGTGGCGGACGCACGTGGCTCTGGAAGGAGGACTCCTGTTGGATGAAGGCCAGCTGGGTGGCAATGGGCGTGCCCCACTCCTGCTCCGATGCCCGAGCGTAGTCATACCACCTCGGCTGCTCACGGAAGATCTCACAGATGTTGCTCTGGTCCTGCGGGGGTGACGGCGCCATCATCGCACAACCGCTGACCAGCAGGCCGAGCCCTACCGCCAGCAGCAAGCGCCCCGCCCGGACTGCCCGGTTGTTTCCGACGCATTCTCTCATCCCGCCTCCCGCTTGCATGTCTCGACGCAGCCGGCATCCGCCACCGAGCTCAGTTCAGGGCCGCGCGAATCTTCTCGGCGGCGGCGGCCAGCTCCTCGGCGGGCGCCATCTCCAGCCCCAGCACACGGATATCTTCCATCGCATCGAGCGGCGTCAGATGGATATGCACATGGGGCACCTCCAGCCCCACCACCAGCAACCCCACCCGCTTGCAGGGAAAGGCACGCTTGATCGCCTTGGCCACCCATCGAGAGACGCTCATCAGGTGGGCGTAGAGCGGATCGGGAAGATCATCCCAGTGGTCGATCTCCTCGCGGGGAATCACCAGCACATGCCCAACTTTCATCGGCTGAATGGTCATGATGACCACGCACTGGTCGTCCTCATGGACGAAATGGCCAGGGATCTCTCCCTGCATGATACGACTGAAAACACTTGCCATGGGCGCTCTCCTGACAGTGGGGGCACAAGGCCACGGCGCAAGGACTGCAGTGGCGACACGAAACCGGTATGCTGAAGGCGCAACACCCCTCAGTACGGAGCAGAATACACGATCGATCATTCATTCCAAGCCAGCACGGAGGTTCACATGAAGGTCTACAAACCTGAATGGCGGTGCACGTTTAGCGTAAACGAAGGCGCGGATGAATCAGCCAGCTGGAAGGAACGCATTGCCTGGCAGCTGAGAGAGTTCGCCAACCGGCTCGACGGCGGCGGCAGGACCCTGAAGATCGACTGCGACGTCTCCCCCGCAGTGAGCCGGGACGAGATCGACACCTGCATGGGCAAGGGCTTTGCCGTGACTCAGAACCTGCTTACCCAGCTGGCCCAACAGGCCGCCTGCGAGGACGTCATGCGCAATGCCAAGGCCGAACTGTTTGCGGAAGAGGAATACCAGCGGCACTGACACGCGCCGTCGCAGCCGCGTGACATCCCCACGCCCCACCCGGTCCACCGGATGGGGCGTTTTCAATGGTGGCCTGCCGAATGCATCCGGAGTCGCGGCATGCCATCCTTGAGCCTTCGCTCGCCACCGGGTCGTGACGCCATGCCGCTTGCCATCAGCCTGATTGCCCCCTCCTCCTTCACCCCAGAAGACGCCATCGAGCGCGGCGTGCAAGGGCTCGAGTCCCTGGGGGTGACGGTGCGCCGGCCGGCGCCTCTGCAGCGACGGACCCGCTATCTGGCGGGCGATAGAGAGTGGCGCCTGGCCCAGCTCCATGCGGCCCACGAGGATCCCGACACTCAGGCGGTGTGGGCGGTGCGCGGCGGCTTCGGCTGTGCGCAGCTGGCGGAACATATCGACTGGGCGAGGCTCGCCCACCGCCCCAAGCCGCTGATCGGCTACTCCGATCTCACCACCCTGCTCCACCAGTACCGCCTCCGCGGACTGCCGGCGATCCATGGACCGGTTGTCAAGGCTGCCGGCCAGCTGCTTCAGGCTCCCCGGTCGGTGAGCGCCATCATCCGCGACCAGTTCGAGGAGACCCTCGCCCTGATCCGCGGCCCAGCGTGCCTGGATTACCCCCTTGCCCCCTGGGGCGAGGCACCGGTGCGACTGGAGGGCCCGCTGGTAGGCGGCAATCTCGTCACCCTGGCCAGCCTGGCCGGCACCCCGCTCGCCTTCCGCGCACCGCCCGGTGCCCTGGTGATCCTCGAGGATATCGGCGAGCCCTACTACCGCCTGGAACGCGCCCTCTGGCAGCTGGTCGAGTCCGGGGCCCTGGATGAGGCCGGCGCCATCTGCCTGGGGACCTTCGAGGGGTGTCGCGGCGTCGATGACACCTCGCTGGAAGCCATCATCGCCGAGGCTCTCGCCCCCCGAGGGCTCCCGCTCTACCACGGCCTACCGGTGGGCCACGGTCTGCACAACCGTCCCTGGCGCTATGGTGCCACCGGCGTTATCGATGGCTCTCGCCTAACGGTCGCGGGGTAAGTGACGGCGCTCCTCGGTGCCTCATAACAATACTGACTATGCTCTATTAGATGATTGTCGCCATCTTGCGCCGAACATCGCCGATCTTCAGCCAGGGGTTGCCGCCGATTCAAAGCCCGGGTACCATGCAAAACGTCGGCATCTTACTGCATTGCAGCATGCATGAACCGCACTACAAGAACTGTGAGGTAACCCCATGGGAACCCTATCGAAGTTATTCCTTGCCTGCGGCCTCTCAGGCGCGATGATTCTCGGTACCCAGGCAGTCATGGCCCATGAGGCAGAAACTCAGGAAGGCATCGCCTCCTTCTATCACGACAGGTTTCATGGCCAAACCACCGCCAGCGGCGAGTCCTTCGACCAGAACCAGCTCACCGCCGCCCACCCCAGCTTGCCCTTCGGCACCGAGGTGGTGGTAACCCGGCCAGATACCGGTCGCGAGGTCACAGTGGTGATCAACGACCGCGGCCCCTTCGTAAAGGGGCGCATCATCGATCTTTCCAAGCGTGCCGCCCGTGAGCTGGGCATCCTCAACCGCGGCCTAGCGCCGGTGATCATCACCGCCATCAACTGAGACGGCGGCACCGCCCGGCGGTCACCGACCCCCGGCGATCTGGCTGGCGAAATCGTGGTTGACGTCGCGATGTTCGGCTTCATCGGCCCGCACCGCCTCGACCACCTCGCGCAGGCGCGCATCTGCCGGCAGCTTCCAGTAATCGATGGCAATCTGCGGTGCCGGGATGTTCTCGTACTTGCCGCTGTCGATGCCCTCGAGATACTCGGTATAGCTGACCACCGCCTCCTCCTCGAGATACCCCACCACCCGGTGAGCCGTTCTGCTTGAGCACAGGTAGAGCAGGAAGAACAGATTGTAGAAGGCCCCCTGAGCCACCACGATCAGGCCCCGCTCGAACCGAGAGGGTCGCGCCACCTCGATAAAGGTCATCAGGTGCATGCGCTCGTTCTCGGCCTCATCGAGCAGGGTACGAATCCAGCCATCGTCGCCCTTCAATTTTCGCAGCGCACGCAGGTGCTGCAGCGTACCGCCCACCATGCCCGGCACGGCCGCCACGGTCTCCAGCACCACGGCGCGATGGCCGTAGCGACCGGCGAAGAACAGGTCGGCAAAGAAGCGCATAAAGCGCACCAGCCGGTAGGCGAACCAGTCGGAGAAGCCCCTCGGGCGGTGATGGCGGCGGAGCGGCAAGTCGGAAGGCGAAGACGCTTCATGGGAGCTCATGCAACACTCTCCTTGTCTCGGTAGCTGGACGTTCGTCTGACTGAACGGGTCTACTTCAAAGACTTGCGACCCGCCGGGGGGTTCCCTGCGCCGGGACGAGTCACGCCTCACCCCGGCGCTGCCTCACGCTCAGCGCTCGGCGTCGAGCCGATCCTGGGTCCGGGTCTCGAAGTCACCGGCGTCATGGCGCTCATGCAGCTGCATCTCGGGCTCCCCGAAGGTGCGGTTGACCATGCGCCCGCGCTGAACCGCCGGGCGCGCATCTATCTCGCTGGCCCAGCGCTGCACGTTCCGATACTCCTGCACCTGCAGAAACTCACCGGCGTCATATAACCTGCTCAGCACCAGCTGACCATACCAGGCCCAGTTGGCGATATCGGCAATGGTGTAATCCTCTCCTCCAAGATAGCGGTTCTCGGCCAGCCGGCGGTCCAGCACATCCAGCTGACGCTTGACCTCCATGGCGAAGCGATTGATGGGGTATTCGAACTTCTCCGGCGCATAGGCGTAAAAATGCCCGAACCCACCGCCCAGGTAGGGGGCGCTGCCCATCTGCCAGAACAGCCAATTGAGGGTCTCGGCCCGGGCAGCATGATCGCTCGGCAGGAACTCACCGAACCTTTCTGCCAGATAGAGCAGGATCGCCCCCGATTCGAACACCCGAGTGGGCGGCGTGGTGGCGTGATCCCTCAGCGCCGGGATCTTGGAGTTGGGATTCGCCTCAACGAAACCGCTGCCGAACTGGTCTCCCTCGGTGATGCGGATCAGCCAGGCGTCATACTCGGCGCCGGTGTGGCCCAGCGCCAGCAGCTCCTCCAGCATCACCGTGACCTTGACCCCGTTGGGCGTGCCCATGGAGTAGAGCTGCAGCGGATGCTGGCCCACCGGCAGCGCCTTGTCATGGGTGGGGCCGGCGACAGGCCGATTGATGCTGGCAAACTTGCCGCCGCTGGGCTGCTCCCACTGCCAGACCCGGGGCGGAACGTAGGCGTCCTGATCGCTCATGATGGCTCCTCGCTGAGTAATACCCAGCAAGCACCATACCTTGCCGCGCTGGGCGCTTCGAGCCCGGCCACTCAACGTCGGCCGGCACAGGGGAGCACCGCAAACGAAGACAGCCGCCCTTGGGCGGCTGTCTTCGTTCTGTATTCTGGGCCTGTCTCTTCAATCCAGCTTTTCAGATCAATCCGACGCTTCAGACAAGCGTCAAGCTGGTACCGGCGGTCGGACTCGAACCGACAAGGGGTCGCCCCCGGTGGATTTTGAATCCACTGCGTCTACCAATTCCGCCACGCCGGCAACGCGGGAGGCATTATACGTGGGCCCGGCAGCAGGTCAATCGCGGGCCTGACTTCGCGCCATCGAGCCGGTATCCTAGGCGGCTTGCCCCGAGCCACCGGATCCCGATACTGCCCATGCAGCGCGCCGACTTTCACTTCGAGCTCCCCGACGAGCTGATCGCCCGCTATCCCTCCGAGCAGCGCACCGACTGTCGGCTGCTCTGCGTCGACGGCAAGAGCGGTGAGCTGGCTCACCGCCGCTTCCCGGACCTTATCGAGCTACTCGAGCCCGGCGACCTGCTGGTGTTCAATGACACCCGGGTGATTCCGGCGCGACTGCACGGCCACAAGGCCAGCGGCGGCCGGGTGGAGATGCTGCTGGAACGTCCCCTGGACCCCCACCGCGGCCTGGCCCACCTGCGTTCGAGCAAGTCGCCCAAACCCGGCACCGAGCTGATCTTCGAGGGCGACGTACGTGCCGTGGTCGAAGGACGTCGCGACGCCTTGTTCGAACTGCGCTTCCTCGGCGAGACGCCGCTGATCGAGCTACTGGAGCAGCACGGCCATATGCCGCTGCCACCCTATATCGACCGGGCGGACGAGCGCAGCGACCGCGATCGCTACCAGACCGTCTATGCCCGCCGTGACGGCGCCGTGGCGGCTCCCACCGCCGGACTGCACTTCGACGAGCCGCTGCTCGAGGCGCTTGCCGCCAAGGGGGTGGAGCGCGCCTTCGTTACCCTGCATGTGGGCGCCGGCACCTTCCAGCCGGTGCGCGCCGACGACATCCGTGAGCACGTCATGCACAGCGAGTGGCTGGAGGTGGACGAGACCACCTGCGAACAGGTGCGCACCGCTCGGGCCCATGGCAAACGCGTCATCGCCGTGGGCACCACCAGCGTGCGCTGCCTGGAGAGCGCCTGCGCCAACAGCGAGAGCGGCGAGATCGCGCCCTACACCGGCGAAACCGACATCTTCATCTACCCGGGCTACGAATGGCGCTGCGTCGATGCCCTGATCACCAACTTCCATCTGCCGGAATCCACCCTGCTGATGCTGTTGGCCTCCTTCGCCGGGTACGACACGACCCTTGAGGCCTACCGCGAGGCGGTGGCCGAGCGCTATGCGTTCTTCAGCTATGGCGATGCCATGTTTTTAACCCGCGAGAGCTCCTGACCCGCTGACCCGCCGAGACCCTCGACGCTCCTTCAGAAACACGAGACTTCCATGCGTAACGAATGCTTCATGACCTTCGAGCGACTGGCCAGCGATGGCCGCGCGCGCCGCGGCCGCCTCAGCTTTCCGCGTGGCACCGTGGAAACCCCCGCCTTCATGCCGGTGGGCACCTACGGCACCGTCAAGGGAATGACGCCGGTGTCTGTGGAGACGATCGGCGCCGAGATCATCCTTGGCAATACCTTCCACCTGTGGCTGCGGCCCGGCACAAAGGTGATCGAGGCTCACGGCGACCTTCACGACTTTGCCCAGTGGCAGAAACCGATTCTCACCGACTCCGGCGGCTTCCAGGTCTTCTCGCTCGGCGCCATGCGCAAGATCACCGAGCAGGGCGTGCACTTCCGCTCGCCGGTGGACGGCGACAAGGTATTCATGGGACCCGAGGAGTCCATGGCCGTACAGCGCTCGCTGGGCTCCGACGTGGTGATGATCTTCGATGAGTGCACTCCCTACCCGGCCACGGAGAAGGAGGCGCGCCTCTCCATGGAGCGCTCGCTGCGCTGGGCACAGCGCTCCCGTGACGCCCACGGGAGCTCGCCTTCGGCGCTGTTCGGCATCATCCAGGGCGGCATGCACCCTCAGCTGCGCGAGGACTCGCTAAGGGGCCTGCTCGAGATCGGTTTCGATGGCCTGGCCATCGGCGGCCTCTCGGTGGGCGAACCCAAGGAGGAGATGATCCGGGTGCTGGACTACCTGCCCACCTGGATGCCGGAAGACAAGCCACGCTACCTGATGGGGGTGGGCAAGCCAGAAGATCTGGTGGAAGGCGTGCGCCGTGGGATCGACATGTTCGACTGCGTGATGCCCACCCGCAACGCCAGAAACGGCCACCTGTTCACCGCGGAAGGTACGGTGAAGATCCGCAACGCCAAGCACCGCCACGACACCGGTCCACTGGAGGCAGAGTGCGACTGCTACACCTGCCAGCACTTCTCCCGGGCCTACCTGCACCACCTGGATCGCTGCGGCGAGATGCTCGGCTCGATGCTCAACACCATCCATAACCTGCGCCACTATCAGCGCCTGATGGCCGGTTTGCGCGGTGCCATCGAAGCGGGTACATTGGCGAACTTCGTGGAAGGCTTCTATGCACAGCGCGGCCTGCCGGTGCCTCCCACCCCGAATTGAGAGCGGCCGACAGCATTCCCTCTGGGCTCGATGCCGGCTGATACTGTCTCGCCTTGGCGGGACAGGCAACCTTATCCAAACCAACCAGGAGACACCCACCCATGATGGATTTCTTCATCGCTCCGGCCTACGCCCAGGATGCCGCTGCCGGCAGCGGCATGGCCCAGATCGTCATGCTGCTCGGCTTCGTGCTGATTTTCTACTTCCTGCTGTGGCGCCCCCAGGCCAAGCGCGCCAAGCAGCACAAGCAGCTGATCGGCGGGCTCTCCAAGGGCGACGAGATCGTCATCGGCGGCGGCGTACTGGGCCGCATCACCAAGGTCAGCGATGACAGCGAATTTCTGACTCTGGAGATCGCCGAGGGCACCCAGGTCAACGTGCAGAAGAACGCCGTGGCAGCGGTGCTGCCCAAGGGCACCATCAAGGCCATCTGAATCGTGTCCTTCCGGCCCCGCCCCTCGGCGGGGCCGCTTTTGATCGCCGCGACAACTCCGTGGCGATCATGACGTTTAGACGTCATTTTCCTAACGTCCGCAACGCACGTTGCCAGCAAACGTTGTCAGCAATCTGAGGGCAGGGCTCGCATGCTCAACCGTTACCCAATGTGGAAGTATCTGCTGATACTGATCGTTCTCGCCGTCGGCGTGGTCTACTCGCTGCCCAACCTCTATCCCGAAGATCCGGCGGTACAGATAAGCAGCGGTCGAGGCGACGCCACCCTCGATCAGCGCCAGCTCGAGCGCATCCAAGACTCCCTGCGCGAGGCAGGCATCACCATCAAGGCCGTGGAGAGTAGCGAGAGCAGCGTACTGATCCGCCTCGGCGACGCCGACGAGCAACTTCAGGCCCGCGACCGTATCGCCGCCATGCTCGACGATGACTTCGTGGTGGCACTGAATCTCGCCGAGTCCACCCCGCGCTGGCTGCAGGCGCTCTCCGCCTCGCCAATGACCCTGGGCCTCGATCTGCGCGGCGGCGTCCACTTCCTGCTGGAAGTGGACATGGACGCCGCAGTGACTCAGCGCCTGGAAGTCAACGCCAGCGCCGTGCGCGAGCAGTTGCGCAGCGAACGGATCCGCTACCGCGACACCGAGATCGAGGAACGCACCCTCACGCTGACCTTTACCAACGAGGAGGATCGCGACGCGGCCCGGCGCCTGATCAGCCGGGAATTCCGCGACTTCGACTATCAGGATGTCGGTGATGGTCGCGGTGCGGCCCTGGCCATGACCCTCACCGACCAGGCGGTCAACGAGATCCAGGACTACGCGGTTAACCAGAACCTCACCACCCTGCGCAACCGGGTGGACGAACTGGGGGTTGCCGAGCCCATGGTCCAGCGCCAGGGGCCGGATCGCATCGTGGTGGAGCTGCCCGGCGTACAGGACACCGTGGCCGCCAAGCGGGTGGTGGGCGCCACCGCCAATCTGGAGTTCCGCCTCGAGGCGCGTCCGGACACCCCGGACAACGAGACCGAGGCCTTCTCGTTCCGCAACGATGAGGCGCGCAGCGCCGACCTGATGCGCGACGTGATCATCACCGGCGACAGCGTCTCCAGCGCCAGCCGCAGCTTCGATGAAAGCGGCCGCCCCCAGGTCAATATCAACCTGGACGGCACCGGTGGCACCCTGATGAACCGCGCTACCCGTACCAATATCGGCCGCAACATGGCGGTGCTGTTCATCGAGCACAAGACTCGCGACAGCGTGGAGATGGTCGACGGCGAAGAGGTCATCGTCCGCGAGCCTTACACCGAGCGCGGCCTGATCAGCCTGGCCACCATCCAGAGTGCGCTGGGCAACAGCTTCCGCATCACCGGACTCGACTCGCCCACCGAAGCGGCGGAGCTGGCCCTACTGCTGCGCTCGGGCTCGCTCGCCGCGCCCATCTACTTCGTGCAGGAGCGCACCATCGGTCCCAGCCTGGGCGCCGAGAACATCAAGCGCGGTGTCATGTCGGTACAGATCGGCCTGCTGCTGGTGGTGCTGTTCATGCTGATCCGCTACAAGGTTTTCGGTGTCATTGCCAACGTGGCGCTGGCCCTCAACCTGACTCTGCTGATGGCGGCCATGTCCATGCTCGGCGCCACCCTCACCCTGCCCGGCATCGCCGGCATCGTGCTGACTCTGGGTATGGCAGTGGACGCCAACGTCTTGATATTCGAACGCATACGCGAGGAGTTGCGCGGCGGGCTTTCGGTGCAGCAGGCGATCCATGCCGGCTACGAGCGCGCCTTCACCTCCATCGTCGACGCCAATATCACCACCCTGCTGGTGGCGGTGATCCTGTTCTCGATCGGCACAGGGCCGGTCAAGGGCTTCGCGGTAACCCTGTCGCTGGGGATCATCACGTCGCTGTTCACCGCCCTGCTGGTGACCCGCGCGATGGTGAATCTCGTCTACGGTGGCAAGCCGGTCAAGAAGCTCTGGATATAAGAGGTGGTAATGAAAACCCTCATCAACCGACAGTTCGACTTCATGGGCAAGCGCCGGGTCGCCTTCGCGATCTCGGCCGCGCTGATCCTGGTGTCGATCGTCTCGCTGCTGTTCCAGCAGCTCAACCTGGGGCTGGACTTCACCGGCGGCACCCTGGTGGAGGTCCGCTACGCTGTGGCGCCCTCCCTTGAGGCCGTGCGTCAGACCCTTGAGAGTGCCGGGTTTCGTGACGTCTCGGTACAAACCTTCGGCGCCTCCACCGAGGTGCTGATCCGCCTGCAGCAGGCCTTCGACCCAGAGGTCGGTGACCAGGTGGTGCAACTGCTGCGCTCGGGTGGCGAAAGCGTCGAGCTGATTCGCGCCGAGTTCGTTGGCGCTCAGGTGGGCGAGCAGCTGCGCGATCAGAGCGGCCTGGTCCTGCTGGTGGCCTTGGGCATCGTGATGCTCTACGTGGCGTTTCGCTTCCAGTACAAGTTCGCCATCGGCGCCCTGCTGGCACTGATGCACGATGTGATCATCGTGGTCGGCATCTTCTCGCTGTTCCAGCTCGACTTCGACCTCACCGTGCTGGCGGCGCTGCTGGCGGTGATCGGCTACTCCCTCAACGACACCATCGTGGTCTACGACCGCATCCGCGAGACGATCCGCAAGTCGCGCCTCGACGACATGCCGGCGATCTTCAACGAGGCGATCAACATGACCCTGTCGCGCACGCTGGCGACTTCCGGTACCACTCTGCTGGTACTGATGGCACTGCTGCTGCTGGGCGGGGACATGATCCACCAGTTCTCGATTGCCCTGATCATCGGCGTGGTGGTCGGCACCTTCTCCTCCATCTACGTGGCCGCTGCCCTGCTGATCGCCGTGAAACTTCAGCGCGTAGACCTGATGCCGCCCAAGAAAGAGGATGCCGAGGCCGAAGAAGAGCTGCCCTGAGGCCGACGCTTCCGCCTGACCTGCGCCCCCAGCGGACGGGACGCATGAAGACCACCCGGCTTGCCGGGTGGTGTCTTCGTTTCAGCCCCCCTGTCAGAGAGCCTCGCTGGTGTCAGGAGGCCCCGCTGAAGCGGATACGCGGACCGAAGATCTCGTAATGGAGTTGGTCGTCGCCGTAGCCCATCCGCTTGAGCAGAATGTTCAGGCCCGACATGAAGGGCGTCGGGCCACAGAAATAGACATCGCCGCGCCCCTCGAAGGGCAGCCACCTCTCGAGAATGGCCGTATCCAGATAGCCGATGTGGTCGGCCCCCTCGCCCTGCTCGTAGGCGACATAATACTGGAAGCCCTTCTGCGCACTCAGCGCGCGAAGCTCATCGTGCATGACATGGTGGGAGCGGTCGCGACAGCAGTGGATAAATACCAGATGTTCCAGATCCCAGGCTTGCTTTACCGCATTGAGCAACATGCTGATCAGCGGCGTGATGCCAATGCCCCCGCCGATCAATACCGGCCTCACGGAACGCTTCTCGACGACAAAGTCGCCGGTGGGCGGCCGAAGCCGGACCCTGTCGCCGACACTGGCATGGTGCAGGAAGTTGGAGACCTGACCGGGGACCGGGGCCCCGGGGGCCTCTGCCTTGACGGTAATGCGATAGAAAGGCTCACCGGGGGCACTAGATAGCGAGTACTGGCGAATCTCGTCGTATGCCGATGACGGTGGCTGGGTCTTGACCCCCACATACTGGCCGGGCCGGAAGTCGGCGATCGGCTGGTTGTCTTCCGGGCGCAGGTAGAAGGACTTGACGTCGCCGGTCTCGCGTTCGGCCCTGTCGATGATGAAGACCCGATCGCCGCGCCAGCCACCAGGCGTGGCCTCGTTCGCCTGATAGATCCCCTCCTAGGTCTGAATGAAGATCGCCGCCAGGGCCTGGTAGGCCTCTGCCCACGCCGTCAGCACGGGATCGTCGTCATGCAGCTTGAGGTGGTCACGAATCGCTTCCAGCAGGTATTTGCCAACGATGGGGTAGTGCTCCGGGGCCACCTGCAGGCTGGCATGCTTGTGGGCGATGCGCTTGACAGCCGGCCCCAAGGCCTCCAGCTGGTCGATATGGCTGGCATAGGCGAAGACCGAATCGGCCAGGGCACGCGACTGCTCACCCTTCGCCTGGTTGGCCATGTTGAAGATGTGCTTGAGCTCGGGGTGGTGGTTGAACAGCTTGTCATAGAACAAACGGGTGATCCTTTCCCCTTCATCCCCGAGTAGCGGGGCAGTGCTCTTGACCGTATCGATGGTGGACTGAGACAGCATGCAAACCTCCGATGTGATGTGAGAGCTTTAAGTTGCATCTATAATACTTGTTATAGCCTGATAAAGCGGGAGGCGCCTCCCCGAGGCACCACTCTCGGGAACAGCGCCGGTCACGGCGCTGCGCGCCATGCCTGGCGCGCAATAAAAAACCCCCGCAGGGTTTCCCTGCGGGGGTCATTGTTATTGGCAACTGGAATCTTGTGACGGGTGGCTTAGAAGTGCGGCTTGAGCTGCTGCACCAGGCCCTTGTAGAGGCGCGGGCCCGCGGCCATCAGCCGGCCTTCTACCTCGACCTTGGGCTGGCCGTCCGGCGTGCCCATCAGCGCACCGGCTTCCTTTAACAGCAGGCTGCCAACATGCATGTCCTGCTCCTCCAGGCCCAGCACGAAGGCGGCATCGGCCCGGCCAGCGGCCAGCTCCGCCAGATCCAGCAGGCCGCTGCCCGTGGCGCGCTGCACCTCGATGACCGGGCCGAGCTGCTGAACCAGCGTCAGATAGGACGGCAGGTGGCGCATGCGCAGCCAGGTCTCGGGCAGCCCCATGGCGATGCGCGCACCTTCCACCACCAGGGTCTTGGGCACGCGGATGCGCTTACCATTGTGCTGGGCACCCCGGCCACGGCTGGCCAGGTACTCGTCGTCGCTGAAGGGGCAGATCACCACCGCATGCTCCGGACGGCCCTTGACCAGGCAGACCACCGACAGGGCAAAGCCTGAAGCGGCCACGCCGAGGTTGGAGTAGCCATGGAAGGGTTCGATCTTCCAGAGGGTGTCGGCGCCGTCACCCTCTCCGGCACGATGGGGGGTGAAGCGCCCGACGACGCCGTGCTGAGGGTAGCCGCGGGAGAGCTGACGAACAATCAGTGTCTCGGCATTGCGAGCGGCGTCCTCGAGCAGACGGTCGAGGCTGCTCTCTTCGTGGGCATTCTCGATACGTTCGCGAATGCGCAAAAACTGTTCGCCGGCGCTGCGCGCGGCGCGCAGCGCATATTGGACCATCGGATGCATGATCGGGCCTTGAGGAGTCGGTGGTGTTAAAGAACGGGGGTGTTCACGGCAACTGTTCATTGAAACGGTCGGCGCGAATCCTAGCAGACCCCGCCCGATTCCGCCACGCCGGCGCGAGGTTGATCAGGGGCAGGCCCTCATCAACATGCTAGACTCGTCCCCCCAGATTCATCGGCCCGACCTCTTTCGCCTCGATCTCTTTCGCCCTTGGGAAGCACACCATGCTCGACCGCATCCGTATCGTCCTGATCGGCACCAGCCACCCCGGCAATATCGGCGGCGCCGCCCGCGCCATGCACAACATGGGGCTTTCCGACCTGGCCCTGGTGGCGCCACGCTGCACGGCTGTTACTGCCGACAGCGTCTCGCGAGCCTCCGGAGCCGATCACCTTGTCAACGGCGCCCGGGCCGTGGAGACCCTGGAGCAGGCGGTGGCCGACTGTACCCTGGTGGTGGGCGCCAGCGCTCGCTCGCGCACCCTGCCCTGGCCGATGATCACGCCCCGCGAACTGGGGGCACGCCTGCCGAAGGAGCTGGCCGATGATGCCACGCGCATCGCGCTGGTGTTCGGCCGCGAGGACAGCGGCCTGACCAACGCCGAGCTCCAGCGCTGCCACGCCCACGTGCATATCCCCACCAATCCGGACTTCAGCTCCTTGAACCTGGCCGCCGCCGTGCAGGTGCTGGCCTACGAGTGCCGGCTGGCCTGGCTGGCCGAGCAGGAGGCCCCCAGCGAGGAGCCCGGCCAACCGCTCGCCGCCCATGAGGAGCTGGAGCACTACTTCGCCCATCTGGAGCGCACCCTGGTGGCCATCGGCTTTCATGACCCGGCCATGCCGCGCCAGCTGATGGCCCGCCTGCGCCGCTTCACCCTCCGGGCGCGCCCGGAGCGCATGGAGCTCAATATCCTGCGCGGTATTCTCTCCGATACCGAGAAGCTCGCGGCGGAACGCGACAGCGACATGGGTCGGCATCGCAAGGAATAGCCGGGGCGCGGGCCATGCCCTTGCCGGGTAGCAGCGACGCCGCGCCTTGAAGGTGACGTTCCGTGCCCCCAATAATGACAGTTACCCCGGTGACCGACGGCCTAAGGCTCCGCTCTCCCTCCCGCCACCCCAGCCAAGGACCGCTGCATGTTTCAACGCCTGCGCGAGGACATCAACAGCGTTTTCGACCGCGACCCCGCGGCCCGCAACTTCCTGGAAGTGCTGACCAACTACCCCGG